>JAHEXZ010000028.1:25133-53222 GCA_023251835.1 Bacteroidota bacterium
TATAAATTGTTAATTACTTTGTTTAAATCCTGCCAAAGGTACTATAATAGTATAAACGAGTTCGATCTATTTTTGCTTCGAAAATGGGGAATAGCTTGATCTATGAAACATAAATTACTATTTTATATTTCATAGCCTGTTTTTTATTATTTCAATAATACACATTTTAACGGAGTATGTCCAGTTTTACAACGTTTTCAGCAGAGCTAATTATATTCGTTGTATTTATTCTGGCACTTATTGTGCAGTTATTTTACTATTTAATTTTTTATAAAAAGCTGGCATTTTATAAAAAAGCGGAACAACCTGCTCATCTCCCTCCTGCTTCAATTATTATTTGTGCACGTAATGAAGAAGATAATCTTGTAGAATACTTACCTTCCATATTTGCGCAGGAGTACCCTGATTTTGAAGTAGTAGTGGTAAATGATTGTTCTTTTGACAATACAGCCGATATATTAAAAGAGCTGGCCAAGAAGTATTCTAACCTTAAAATTGTTACTATCAATGAAAGCACAAACCATACTCATGGTAAAAAAGTAGCTTTAATGATGGGCATAAAAGGTGCAACCCATGAACATTTGTTGCTTACAGATGCCGACTGTAAACCCAACAGCAGGGAGTGGTTAAAAAATATGATGCAGCATTTTAATCCTAAAACAGAAATTGTGCTTGGATACAGTGCTTTTGAAAAGCAAAAAACTTTTTTAAACAAATTGATTCGCTTTGATAATTTTATAACCGCTTTACAATTTTTGTCATTTGCCCTGGCAGGCAAAACATATATGGGCACAGGCAGAAACCTGGCGTATAAAAAGTCGTTATTTTTTAAGATGAAAGGTTTTGCCTCTCATTATCATATTGAAGCCGGAGATGATGATTTATTTGTAAATGAGGCTGCAACAAAACATAATTCAGAAATTGAAGTAAGTGTTGGCAGTCATACCATTTCACGCGTAAAAAAAACTTTTAAAGAATGGTTATTTCAAAAACGCAAACATGCAAGTACATTTAAGCACTATAATCCGAAGAGTAAGCTTTTATTATTAACCATACGTTTAAGTTTGTATCTGTTATTTGCTTCTTTCATAACCTTATTGGTATTGAAGTACAAACTAATGATGGTTTTATCATTTTTTATTTTACGTTTTTCAATACAAATGATTATCTTTAACAAATCGATGGATCTGTTAGCAGAAAAAGATTTGTTATTATTTTCACCCGTAATGGAGGTTATGTTATTATTGATATATCCACTGATTCCGGTTATAAATATTTTTATCAGAAAAAATAAATGGGAAAAAGCAAATGGATGAATTAGAGTATGATACAAACCTGTCGGTTAAAGCAATATACGATTATAATTTGATTCGTGCAGCGTTAGATAAAGGTGATCAAAAAGCTTATGCGGAGTTAATGGAACGCTACCGCGATTCTATTTATTTTATGTTGCTGAAAATGGTTAATAATAAAGATGATGCTGAAGATTTAACTATTGAAGCCTTTGGCAAGGCTTTTAAACGTTTGGGTCAATATACTCCTACTTATGCTTTTAGTACCTGGCTGTTTAAAATAGCGTCCAATAATTGTATTGATTTTATCCGCAGGAAAAAAATGGTTATTTTTTCCATAGATAAAAAACATGAAAATGATGAAGGCAGCGAAATGAGTATGGATATCAAGGCTGACTGTCTGACGCCTGAAGAGCATATGGAAAAAAAGCAAAAGATAAAACAGATGCGTGATATTGTGGAAAAATTAAAGCCCCGCTATCGCATACTGGTTGAGCTGCGTTATTTTGATGAACTTTCATATGAAGAAATAGCAGATAAGTTAGATTTACCTTTGGGAACTGTAAAAGCACAGTTATTTCGTGCACGTGAATTTTTAGCAAATATTTTAAAAAACTCTTCCGAGAAAATATAGAACCTGTTGATTTCTATCATCACCAAATATTTTCCTAATCTTACTGAATTACAGAAGCAGCAATTCATGGAATTATACGAATTGTATAAATACTGGAATGCGCAAATAAATATTATCTCCCGTAAGGATATTGACTTATTATATGAGCGGCATGTTCTCCACTCATTGGGGATAGCCAAAATAATATCTTTTAAAAAAGGCACAAACGTTATGGATGTTGGTTGTGGCGGTGGATTTCCAGGCATACCATTAGCCATACTTTTTCCTGAATGTAACTTCTTCCTAATAGATTCCATAGGAAAGAAAATTAAAGTGGTGGCTGCTGTTGCAGAATCAATTGGTTTAAAAAATATACGTGCTGAACATAGACGTGCTGAGGAGGTGAAAGAGAAGTTTGAATTTATTGTAAGCAGAGCTGTTACTGATGCATCAGTATTTTTCAGATGGGTACAAAACAATGTAAGTAAAAATCAGTTTAATGATCTGCCCAATGGCATTCTATTTTTAAAAGGTGGTGACTTATCAGAAGAATTAAAAGAATTTAAAAAACGAGCTGTTATTTTTGATTTAAAAGATTTTTTCAGTGAGAATTTTTTTGAAACAAAAAAAGTTGTTTATATACAGGTTTAAAAATTGTAAGAGGCTATCTAAAAAGTATAATTTTCATACTTATTTCCATGTTGAGCGGTAATGAAACATCTTGTAAATCAAGGGAAAAGATTTCTCGACTTCGCTCGAAATGACAGGTTAAATTATTTTTTAGACAGGCCTCTACTAAAATACCATGAAACGGGGCTTTAGCAAGGATTATTAAAAACGATGAACTATTGAGCCTTAAATCATATTTAATCTTCTCAATAAATCCTTTTTAAATTGGCCGGCAATCGGTAATGGATGTTTGCCGGTATAGGCAGAGTTCTCTTCAATATTATCAATGTGATTTAATGCCGCGAGATAAGAACGGTGTAAACGGAAAAACTTATCGGCAGGCAACTTTTCTTCAATATTTTTTAATGTAATATGCACGGTGTAGCGTTTTTCAGGAGTATAAATATTCACATAGTCGCCAATGGCTTGTATGTATTGTATATTATCTATTTTTATTTTTATAAGTATTCCTCCTGAGCGGACAAAAATATAGTCTTTACTTCTTCCATCGCTTAACACTTGTTGTTTTGGCTCTTTCTTTTCAAATAGTTCTTTTGCTTTTGTTACAGCAACCATAAAACGCGATAGCGTAATAGGTTTTACCAGATAGTCAACCACATTCAGGTCGAAAGCTTCTGCAGCATAATCTTTTTTTGAAGTAATCAGAATAATAATAGGAGGATTTTCCAGATTTTTTATTAGCTCAAGGCCACTCATACCAGGCATTTCAACATCGAGGAATATGAGATCTACCGGTTCTTTTTTCAGATAAGCAAATGCTTCAACCGGAGTTTCACATTCCTGAACAAGGTTTAAAAAATTAAACTGTTCAATTAATGGTTTGATAGCTGCACGTGCAATTTTACTATCGTCAACAACAATACAATTCATAAGATAAGAAATAAGGGTTTGTTAATATTGAGAAACTGTCAATTCAAACAGTAAAAAAGTGTGCCAGGATGGATGGTAAAAATGTTCAGTAGAATGTTACGGAGTTAATTTTACAAATTCTTTTCTTATTTCTTCGCATGTTCTTTTGCATTCATCATTAATTATATAGAACAATGCTCTGATTTTCTCAGGATGTTTTTTTTCAATTGCATACTCTTCAATTGTTCGGGCTATATATTCGTATTCCCGATCAATTCCTATTAAAGCAAAAGATGGAATTATTGAGTGAGTTGCTTTTTGCAAACCATTCCAGTCGAGATTGTCTATACTTTTCAGCATGGCATCTGTCAACTGTGGAATTTCTTCCAAATAGGCCGTAACGATCTCTGTAATAGCCTGGGGGTTTCCACTTGTAATTTCCAATAAATAATTTGAATAAAATGGAGAAGTTGTGCTTTTAAAAGCATATTGTTGATCTACATTGTTAGTCACTAATGATGAGCGTTTTATTTTTGAATATTTAGCAATCATTTTATATAAAAGATTTTCATCAATTGGCTTAGAGATATAGTCATTCATTCCTATGGCTTTGCATTTCTTTACATCAACTGTAGTAACGTTGGCCGTAAGTGCAATAATCGGAGTATCAAGCATAAGGTATTTACGGATACGTTCTGTTGCCTCAAAGCCATCCATCTGAGGCATTTGTAAATCCATCAGAATAATAGTGTATTTTTTATGTTTCAGCATTTCACAGGCAATTTCTCCATTGTCAGCTATATCAATAACACAGTTCAGTTTTTCAAGCAGGGTTTTAATAAGCAGTTGATTGGGGCGTATATCTTCAACTACTAATATGCTTATTTTGTTATTTAAAAGTTCAGCAGGGGGTGTAATTTTTTTTGTTTTTGACTTTGCTATCGCTTTACTCTCTGCTTTTTTGAATTTTATATTAAATGTAAAGGCAGCCCCTTCATTTTCGCTGCTGTTTACAATAATTCTTCCGCCTTGTAATTCTACTAACTGTTTGACAATTGCCAAACCCAGCCCGGTTCCTCCGTGTGGTTTGCCATTTGAGCCGCCTGCCTGTTGGAATTTTTCAAAAATATTTTTGTGTTCCTGCACAGGAATACCAATTCCGGTATCTATTACCTGAAAGCCTATATCTACTTTTCCTCCATCCTTATCCAGCAACAACATATTTATAGTTATCTGTCCTTCCGAAGTAAATTTAACTGCATTGCCAACAAGATTCAATATGATTTGTTTTAAACGAACTGCATCTCCAACGACCAATTTGGGTATATCCGAAGAAAAGTTTGTTTTTAACTTCAGTTTTTTTTCATTAATTTTTGTTTCAAACAACTGAAGTACTTCAGTTATAGAAGTAGTGAGGTTAAATGGCGAATGTTCAAATGGCATTTTACCAGCCTCAATTTTAGCCAGATCCAGTATATCATTTATTAATGCAACCAGGATGTCGCCAGATGCTTTAATTGTATTCAAATATTCTTTTTGCTTCTCAGACAAAGGTGTTTCAAGAAGCACTTTAGTAAACCCAATAACAGCATTCATTGGCGTTCTTATTTCATGGCTCATATTCGACAGGAACTGAGTTTTTGCTTTTGCGGCATATTCAGCCTTATCTTTTTCTTCAATCAGCTCTTGTTGGGATTTCTCGAGCTTATTCAAAGTTTCTTCTAATACAATTGTTCGGCTTTTTACCCGTTTTTCAAGAGCGGTATTAAGCTCAATCATTTCCTTTCTGTGATTAGCATTTGCGATGGCATAACGAATAGAACGTTCAAGCAATTGGCCGGAAATAGTTCCTTTTACCAGATAATCAGCAGCACCAATATTCACTGCCTGTTTATCAACCTCAAAATTATTTTGACCTGTTAATATTATTAATGGTGCCTCACAGCCCATTTCAACGGCCTTTTTTATCAGGTCTAAACCAGTTTGTGCCCCAAGTTTATAGTCTATAAGGTAAACATCGTGTTTTTTTTCGTTGATACTAACAAGCCCAGTTTCGTAGGAGGGTCTCCAGTCGATAGTATATTTATAGTGTACCACACCTTTTAGAATAATATCACGAATAATCATGAAGTCTTCCTCATCATCATCGATCATCAGTATTTTTATTTCATTCCGAACCAAAGTATTTTATTTATTGGGGTGCAAAAATCGGTATCATTTGATAGAAAATGTTATATCACAGCACAATAATGTTATAAATAAACCTCCTCCCCCATTACACAGTAAACTTGAAATACATTATTTAACAAAAGATTCCAGATATTTTGTACCAGGTTTAAAATAATCATCATTAAGAATATACTTCAAATAAGCATTTGTTGCGTCAATAGAAGAGTTTATCATAAAAGGTTCTTTTTCATTAAACCAGGCCAATAACCTGATTTTAGACATATCTGTTTTTAGCGCTTCACTCATTTGCCGAATCCACTCGGCTTTATTCTGAGCAGTTTCAGGTTCTTTCTTTTTACGCTCCCTGGAAGCTGCTTCACAGATAAATAAAGGTTTATGAGGTAACTTTTGTGTAAGTATAAAGTAGTTTTCAATTCCTTCTTTTCTGAAAGATCTCCATACAGGCATTTCCTGACCTGCACCATTATATATATCCATACCCACATAATCTACAAATTCATCTCCAGGATAAGCGTCCATTATATAGTTCCATCCTTCCTGAGGAAAAGATGTTGAATTGGGACACCATATAAATTTTACGTTTGTTACTTTTTGTTCTGCAAAAATGTTATGTATATGTCGGAATGCCTTAATTAACAAAGAAGGATTGTTATTATTTTTTGCAACACACCAAGGGTACCAGTCTCCGTTAAATTCATGTAAAATTCTGAGCAATACAATTCCGTCAACTTTTTTAATCTCCTTTGCCCACCGTTTTAAGAAAGGGTCGAAATGTCCTTCAATAATGCTATACAGATTAGGCTGTTTTACCCTTGGTCTAACATTAACAAAATGATCCTCGAGTGTTATCATAGGAATATAACCTTTTTTAATTATTTTATTTATACTACCTACATCAGGAAAGTTATTTGTAGAAGTGCCACCATCAACAGCAAAAGGCTGAAAAAAATGGATAACGCCCAACTTTTTTTCAGAATGGTGTTTAAAATTTTTCTCAAAGTTAATAGCTATGTCAACAAAATCCTGTGTAACCCCTTCTTTAGACCAGGCACCTAAAGTACAGAAATCATTTGGTGTAGTAGTGGGAGGATGTGTGATAACATCTCCGGTGGGAAGCTTTCCTTTGGAAAAACAAAGAAAATCAAAAGACCATATATGATTGGTGTTTAACGTTTTTTTTTCGGGATAAAGTGCAGACTGATTTACAAAACTAATTATAACGCAAAAAAGTTTACCTTGCTTATAATTAATATTGAAGTTTCCATCGCCTCCACCATTATCATCTTTAAATTTATTTAAAGGAATGGAAATAAGCTCCCATTTGGGTTGCTGGTGTTCCGAAGATGGTGCGGAAGTAAATTTTAGTGTGTACGCCCATATATCATCAATGTCTTTTTCGAAAACACCATTCCCATTATCATCTTCCTGCAATTGAATTTTAAGTGCGGTTGTTTCATCACCAACCGACTGCTGAAAATAGAAATTAAAATAATCATCATTAGATGATAATTCTACATTTAAACCAAGCCCTTTTCCCCAGCCTCCATAAGTAGAACTACCTTCCTTAGTCAGTTGAACATATCGTTGTCCCAAGTAATTATGCTGTGCTGATGTTTTCGTAATAATTACAGATTTAGCATTACCATAGGTAAACAGGCCATTTTGTTTATTATCCAAATCAGAAGAACCATTAGCATAACCTTCAAAATCTTCAATTAAAAATTTCAATTGCGCATTTATTTCCTGTTCCCATCCAAACGAAAGGAAAAAAATAAAACAGATTTTATTTAAGCTCACCATGTCCAGTTTGCTAATATTCTGAAATTGCCATCAAAGAAACCATAATGAGGATAACACTTTTTATTCCAGGGAAAACGGTTAATAGCCCAATTGCCATAAGTAATTGAAAAACGAAAAGACCGCCAGTCGAAATAACCAAAACCATAAGAAAAATCAGGATCCCATGGTTGCTTTTTAAGTTTAGCTTCCGGATAATAATAAACTGCCGACTCTACGAAAATCTTTCTAATGATCGTATAGCGAAATCCTGCGCCAAGTGTTATTTTTCCAGATGAAAATCCACCATGTTGTATATTATACGGATCTCTGTATCTCATGGCATAACGGGCAAAATAAGTGATTTTAAAATTAGTTGTTTCATCCAGTATAATTTTCGCAATTCTTTCTTCGTTAAGATTGTGGTTGTAGGATAAAAAATAATATCCTTCCAGAAATTTTTCGCCTATCACTTTCCAGGAATCTGAATATCTGTTATTCAGATAATTCTCATAACCAAAATTGAACTTTTTAGGTCTCCAGTTGTAACGGCCAATAGAGTACGTATAGTTAGATATCCATCTTGCAGAGGCTCTTGGATTAAAATCAATGTAAAAGGTAGTATTTATGCTAAACTCTTCCAGAAAACGGATACGTGTATAAATACCAATAGCATTTCTTATTTCATAATTTAATTTTTCTCCATCAACATCATTAATTAATACCCTGCCTGTATTATAAGAAAAATTGCCACTTATTCTTTTTTTTCCCAACAGGAACTTATCTACATGCAATATATCTCTCATATCTTTCATGTCGCTAAACTTTTCAACGCGCTTAGTTCTTTCATAGTACAACCGTTTACCTTCCTCCTCAATTATTATTTGTGCATTTACACGAGCCAACTGCATGGAATTAAAGAAGAAATAAGCATAAAAGATATAGAGGTAAATTGGCTTCTTCCCGGCATTGTACAATAAAGTGTATCTATTACTTCCAAAGCTCACAATTCATCAGTTATTGTTTTGTGTTTATTATTTACAGTATTGAAGCAGATTATTATATGCAAAATCACTACCCAGCCTCACGGCCTGGTTTAGATCCTGACATCCACCGGTTTTGTCGCCAGCTACATATTTAGCCAGTCCTCTCCTGGTATATGCATTTTCATAATCCGGTTTAAATTCAATAGCTTTAGTATAATCAGCAATTTCACCTGCATAATCTTTTAACACTCCTCTGGCTAATCCTCTGTCATAATAAGCCAAAGAATAATCGGGTCGTATTTTAAGAGCAAGTGTATAATCTTCAATTGCTGATTTATAATCTTTCAGGTCGAATTTCAGGTAGCCTCTGTTTACATATGCAACATAATAGTTGCTATCCATTTCTATAGCATTTGTTAAATCATTAAAAGCTCCTTTAAAATCTTTCAGTTTACTTTTTACATTTGCTCTACGCGTATAGGTTTCTGCATCAGGGTTAATCTGTAATGCCATATCATAATCACTGAGAGACGCCCTGTATTCATCTATGGCATAATAGATTAAGGCTCTGTTAAAATAGAAATGAGCGTTCATGCTATCAAATGTTATAGCACGGCTAAAATCTTTAACTGCATCATAATAATTTCCCTGTTTTGATTTTAGTATTCCTCTGCTATTGTATGCATCAGCATCATTCGATTTTAAATAGATTACTTTATTAATATCTATTAGTTCCCCTTGCAGGTCTCCAATTTTTCCTTTCAAAATACTTCTGTTGTAATAGGCTTCGGCAAATTCAGGATTTAATCTTATTGCATAGTTAAAATCTGCCATTGCTTCTTTCAGATTTTCCAGTAGCGCTAGTGTAAGTCCTCTGTTAAAGTAAACTTCATAAGACTCTTCCCAGGAAAGTTTTAGCTGAAGCAGCTGTTTATAATCCGCTAAAGCCCCGTTATAATCCATCAGTTTGTTTTTTGCCAGGGCGCGGTTTAAATATGCTGAAACCAAAAGGCTATCTCTCTCTATTGCCTTTGTAAAACAGACAATTGCTTCGCGGTATTCTTTTTCATTCATCTTTAGATTTCCAGCTTCACAATACACTAATGCAGAATCTCTGTCATTAATATATCCAACAGGCATGTATAAGTGCAACGGAAGTTTCTTTGAAAAGAGATTAGCCGAACCAAACAAAAACACAACCAGAATGCAGATAACTTTTATCTTTTTCATATTTTATCCTTTCTTCCAAGTAATTATTAATGTGTAGTTGTATTTTATCTATTAGTTTTTTTATGAAGTGGTCATGGTAACCCGGTAAAGTATCTTTTTAAGCTACCTTCATTTTATATCTCCTCATTTTTGTTCTTTTTGCAGCCTGCATTTTTGCAGAATGAAATTTTTCAATAGAAAGTGTATAATTTATACTCTCCCACTCATCTGACTCATGCCAATAAAAAGTATAATTAATTTTTTGTTCATAGGCTAAATTTGAAGTCATTAAGTCAGCATAATAAATACCTACTCCGGAATCAAGTGTTACAACATCATGATAACTTAGCCAGTTATCAGTTGTCCAACGGACTGTTGCGGGTGCTAAACAGTGTATCCTTAATGTTTTTCCTTTGGGGATATATTTATAATTGTTATTGAAGTGCCAGATAAAAATATTAGAATCTTTTTTTTCGATCAGATAACGCTGTTTGGTTTGCGATGGCATGTCAAATACTTGTTTTGATTTTAAGGATCGGCATAATTTCAGATACTCTGCATGAGCCCAGGCAAGAGGCATAGCAGCCCCTGTTGGTTTACCCCTGGAAAGACTAAATTCAGGTATGTCATCAGCATCCCAAATTTGTTCTGAAATCATGCCGGTTTCTGTTGCAAAGTTTTCAATGGTTTTTAGCAGTTCTCCGGCATAACTATAGTTTCCTGAAGCAATTTCATAATGTGCACGTTCACCTGTAAGCAAAGGCCATGGCCTCCCTACACCTGTTCCATTAAAAGGTTTTCCATCAATATGCTCTCCATATCCGTCTCGGTTATATCTATACCACGCAGGCCCTACAGGAGTATTAATTTTTAGTGTTGCATCAATAACTTTTATTGTGTTAAGGATACGCGGGTCATTAGCTTCACGCAGGCCAAAACGTACCAATGCCAAGGCATCAGGACTTACCATCTCATTCGCCAGACAAACATTTTCTCCTGCTAAACGGTTATTGATAGTAACAAGATCTTTTCCAGAATAGTCGGCATCAAAGGATTCTCTGGAATTTATGCGAACATAATATCCATCTACTCCAACTTTTTTTGCAAGGTCAGTACCCATGACATATGTCCATCTTTCAACACTTGCATTCCATGCATCAGCAGTCTCTCTGAAAAAGGTAGCAACCTGAGATTCATTGTTCCATGTTGCATACTCAGCCGCAACAACTAATGCCGCAATTTCAGCTGCCAATGTAAAAGTAGAGTAGCCGGTATTCTCCTCCCAGCGATCCTGCGGGGTGATGGGGCCATGAGTAACAAGATAACTTGCAGCTTTTCGTATCATTGGCCAAAAATGCTTTCGTTCTTCATCCATTAAAGGATTTTCTCTGTTTACCAAATCAACCAATAATATTGGCAATGCAGTTTCATCCATTTGAATACCTGACCAATAAGGAGCTCCATCCAGCCACATATTTTGAGGCCAATGGCCATCTTCTTCCTGCGTAACCATCAGGTAGTTTAATACTCGTCTGGCATCCTTAAATGCTTTTGCTGCAAGTAATCCACCAGCTGTTTGCACCATGTCTCTTGGCCAAACCAGATGATAGCCCCCCAAATCATCATCACCTTTATTAAATCCCCATGGAATTGACAAGCTGGCAATTAATGCACCCGGATGTCTTTTAGATTCATGTACCTTAAGCATTGCTGCACTGATACTAAAAAACTTATTAGTACAGTTTTTTTTATAATTGTGAAGATTTAATTTCTTTTGCCAATTCACCCATTCACTTATGAATTGAATTTTAGCTGACTCAAAACTTTCTAATATACTTGCTCTTGCACGTTGGCCAGCTTCATCAGGATTGCGCCCAAAACCCAGAGCAACAACAAAACTATTATTATTAACTTCTTCCAAATCAATTTCACCTGTTAGCGCCACATTACCGTTTTCAGCTCTTTCAAACTGCCATGTCATTTGTTTATGACGCATCAGATCCTGCCAGCCATCAGAGGCTCCAACAAAACCAGCAGAACATTTTTTCCAGGGTATAGAACAAGCCAATGCCAAAGAAGTTTCTCCACGTTGCGCAAAAAGCATACGAATTCCTTTGTAATTACCAACCCATGCAGTATTGCCAGCACCTGCATTTCCAAGGTGCGGTGCAAGCAACATGAACAATTTAAATTCCTTACTTTTCTTTTTTAAGGAAAAAAAATGAATTCGCTGAAGCACAGTATCCCTTACAGGATCTGAAATAATTTCTTTTTCAATTCTGTAGTAGCGAGTATTACAGCTATTTGTTACGTGGTAACCGGGTACTCCATCAGCCAGATATTTTACCTGATGAGATGTATCTTTTTTTTCTTCCGAAAAAAAACTCTTCCCATCTGTCACAATTAAACCCAAATCACTTGTACAAGCCTGATCTACCTGGGGATAATATATTTCATTTAAGATACCGTGGCCAATTGAATACCACACTTTACTCGCAGGATTGAGCGCTGTTCCCACTCCACTTTTGGCACCGGATGTCCAACGAGCTTCAATTCCCGGCCAGCCAAAAGCATATTTTTCGTTTCTAAACATAATTAAGTTAATTGGTTCTGAATAATAAGCCCCATTTGTATTTTTTAAAAAATAAATAAAGTGCTCAGGTACTATACCGAAGTAAATATAGCCTGGATTAAAATTTATTCCTTAATAGCCTTAATTTGCGTATTAACAGGTTCCGGCTTTTCAACAAGAATAGTAGAAGGGCCTGTTAAATCATCAAAATAGTACGTATCTGAACTCGATGAATTGGGATTGAACAATAATGTAATTTGGTCTATCTGAGTTGTGGAAGTTAAACTGCCTTCAGGTATTTGTGCAAACTTAAATTCCAGTTCCTCCCATGCATTGCTAACAGTTGTATGAGCCTGGTACTGACTATTGGTTCCATCCGGATATGCATTATTTCCCAGTTTTTTTCCAAACAATATTTCAACGAGTGTTCCCGGAGGCGCTGTTGTATATATCTTCATTTTAATTTTAGGAGGGATTCCGGTATATGTAGCATAATTACTTACATCTGATAACTTGCCCGAAATATTTATTTTGATATTATCAAATTTCTTTGTCTGGTTCCGGACATACATCGCACATTTTGATGAGCTATTTATGCTATTTGGAGCCGGGTTTTGAGTAACAGTATCCAATACTCCATTTTTTAAACCATAAAATATTAATTTTTTGCCATCAAAATCATCGTATACCTGAGATTGACTATTTACAGAATTTATCTGAAGTAAAAAAACAGAAAGTAGTAATACATATTTAATTGTTATTCCAAAGAAGCTATGGATTTTCTTTACATCAATAATTCTATTGGTAGTATTCATAATCATGTATTTTTAGTTGATTTATAAAAAAAATTTCTGAACAAAACTATAATCTCACTACAGTTCTATTATTGATATTCGATGATATTGGTTTTTCAATAGTCGAAATTTAACTATCATCGTTTAGTAAACTATTGCACAGTCAATTTGATTTTACTTATACCAGGACAGAATGAGTCTGCGAAAAACGATAAACTCTCCGCCACGCCAGTAGTTTAATTTTCGAGTTCGGCTATAAAAAATAGTTTATGAACGAAATTGAATCTTATAACAAATCAGGTAAGGATACTTTTGTTTCTGATTTTAATTAACCTCAATATCCCATAATAACAAAATCTGATATACAGTAATGAAAATAATTATACCAATGGCTGGCATGGGCAAACGAATGCGTCCACATACATTAACAACTCCGAAACCGCTTTTGCCTATTGCCGGTAAATCCATTGTTCAAAGGCTTACCGAAGACATAGCCAAAGTATCCCCCGAAAAAATAGATGAAATTGCTTTTATTACTGGAAATTTTGGAAAAGACACTGAAAATCACTTACGGAAAATTGCTGACGGTATAGGAGCAGTTTGCACTATCCGTTACCAGGAAGAAGCACTGGGTACTGCACATGCTATTTTATGTGCAGAAAAAGCATTACAGGGAAAAGTAATTGTTGCTTTTGCAGATACGCTTTTCAAAGCAGATTTTACATTAGACGATGCACAAGATGGAATTATCTGGGTTCAAAAAGTAGAAAATCCTAAACCTTTCGGAGTAGTTAAAATAAATGAACAGGAAGTAATTACAGGTTTTATGGAAAAGCCAGATTATTTTGTATCTGATTTAGCAATCATTGGAATTTATTACTTCAGGGATGGTGCTAATTTAAAAAATGAATTACAGTATCTTATTGATAATAATATCAGGGATAAAGGAGAATTTCAACTGACAAGTGCATTAGAAAATATGAAAAACAAAGGAATTCAATTTATTCCTGGTAAAGTAACAGAATGGCTTGATTGCGGGAATAAAGATGCAACGGTATATACAAATCAGAGAATTCTGGAAATCGATAAACAACAAAAATTAATTTCAAGCACCCATATCTCGCACAACTCTATAATTATTGAACCGTGTTATATAGGTGATAATGTACAATTAATAAATTCTATTGTTGGCCCTTACGTTTCAATCGGTAATAATTCTATTATTGAGGATTCTGTAGTAAAAAACAGCATTGTACAAACCAATACAAAAATCTCATGCGCTAACATTCATAATTCAATGTTAGGCAATTATGTGGATTTTAGAAACAATAGTCTGGAATTAAGTATTGGCGATTATAACATACAGCATAACAGCATAGGCTTTTACACTACTCAAAATAATAATTAGTTATAAAAAATTTTCTTTCGTTCATGAATATTACAGACAACCTTACGCTTGAACTTGGTTCTTACCAAACTGATTTTAACACCCGTTTGAAAAAACTGGAAGAACAAAATTTCATATCACGCTTTTGGAACAAAGATGAAAGCCTTTGGAGCGAAAGTATTGCTGTTGCTTCAATGGGATGGCTTAACGTGGTAGATAAAATGTTAGAAGCTGCACCAATGATAGAGGAATTCTGCAAAGCAAAAGCAATAAGTGAGTTTAAACATATACTACTTTTAGGAATGGGAGGAAGCAGTATGGCTCCTATGGTATTTCAACAAATCTTCAAAAATAAAAGTAATGGTGTTAAATTTATTGTGTTAGATACAACGGATCCAAAAACTATTCAAAAGGTTGAAAAAGAAATTAATATTTCCAAAACACTTTTTATTATTTCAAGTAAATCGGGCAATACTATTGAAGTAATGGCTCTCTATGATTATTTTTTTTCCCGTTTATATAAAATAAAAGAAGAAAGAGCAGGAGAAAATTTTATTGCCATTACTGATCCAAACTCACCATTGACAGGACTGGCAAAACGTAAACACTTTCGTAAAATATTTATTAATTATACGGATATAGGTGGGAGATTTTCAGCACTTTCCTACTTTGGAATTGTTCCTGCAGCGTTGATGGGAATAAATGTCAGAGAGCTATTGGAACGCACAAAAATAATGGTAGAAAGATGTAGTATTCGCTCAACTGTTTTTGAAAATCCAGGAATCACACTGGGAGCAGCAATAGCAGAGCTTTCTATACATAGGTGTGACAAACTCACCTATTTAATACCACCAGAGCTAAGCTCATTTGGTTTATGGTTAGAACAATTAATTGCAGAAAGCACCGGAAAAAATAATAAAGGGATATTGCCTGTTCACGGCAACCCCTTAATTGCTGTTGATACCTATGGCAGAGATAGTTTTTTTGTTTCAATGCACTTTGCTTCACAACAAAATGATATTCAAAAACTAAAAAGCCTCATTGCCCTGCGCTATCCGGTAATTAACATCTTAATGAATGATGAGTTAGACATTGGCCAGGAATTTTTCAGATGGGAGATTGCAACGGCAGTGGCTGGAGCCATATTAGAAATCAATCCTTTTGACCAGCCCAATGTTCAGGAAAGCAAAATAAATACAAATAAACTGCTAAAGAAAGTTGAGCAAAGCGGGTTTCTTCCGGAAATAGAACCTATTCATATAGAAAATACCTTACACTATTACGCATCACCACAAGAGAAAAATATAATTGGGGAAAAAATTGGTGGGAAATTGTTACTTGAAAATTTTTTTGCTTTGGCAAAGATGGGAAATTATATAGCTCTACAGGTTTATTTACCGGAAGAACCAGAAGTAGAAAAAAATTTATTAGACATACAATTCAGCCTGCAAAAAAGTTTACACTTACCGGTCACAAGCCAATTTGGGCCAAGATATTTACATTCTACAGGACAATATCATAAAGGCGGGTCCAATAATGGATACTTTATCCAATTCATATCTAATTCATCGGAAGGACTAAGTATTCCAGGACAATCCTACACTTTTGGTCTTTTAAAAAGGGCACAAGCTATAGGCGACATGCAGGCACTGATCGAACGTAACAGGAAAGTACTTCTGATAGATACAGGTATCGATTACATTAATGGTCTAAATACATTTAAGCAGGTAATAAAAAAGATACAACCTGTAAAAAAGAATACACATAGGGCGACTATTCCTTTTGCCGATAAGGAAGAAGAAATGCTCGTTCTGGCTGTTTAAATCAATTATACGGTGTTAGACTAATGAAATCTATACCATCGAAATATAGTTAATAGAGGCATTTACAATATGAAGAAAAAATTATTATTTCTTATTTTTCTGCTATCTGCAAGTATAACCTGTGTGGCACAATGGGAAATCAAGGGTTCTTACATGGGGGCAATTAATACAATTGCTTTGCTGGGAGATAAACTTTTTATTGGAACAGGTGATGGAATTTTTATTTCTTCAGACAATGGTATAAGCTGGAATAAAGCGAATAATGGCATGCCACAAAAAAACGTTGCAACAATCACTGTAAGTGGTAGTACAATTGTTGCCGGAGTATATAACAGCAATATATATATATCCACAGACAGTGGTGCAACCTGGATTGAAAAAAATAATGAGAGCCTTTATAAATCTACAGCTAATGAAAATCGCTGGGCAACCCCATATAATGGAATGATAAACAATGCTATAATTACAGAAATACAGATGTTTAATGATATTCTTTATGCCACAACCTGGGGAGCAGGAGTATTTGTATCTTACAATTCAGGCGAAGCATGGCTTCCTTACAATAATAATCTTCCCGGGAAATACATACGATGCATTACAAGAAAAGAAAATAAATTATATGCAGCCACAGATGCAGGCATATATTCCGCCCCGATTTATCAGTGGCGCACAGCAACGGAATAAGGGTCTACAGATATTTCAATTTTTTTATCATTTGTTCCCTGCTTTAAGAGAGTAAGTGTACTCATATCTATAAATGTTACATATCCGTTTCTTCCACCACAAACACCGGCATGATGTGGGGCAGGCCCATCCTGTGTGGCATTTCTGTTAGCTACATACACTCTGTTTTTATCATCATCAACCGCTAAACCATGAGGCTGATGTCCGGTATAAATTGTTTTGATTGCAGCATCTGTATTTATATCAATGACCCATACAGCTCCCCGCCTTCCCGGAAAAGAAACAGTATCTTCAGGACAGGAAACAAACAAATAATTTTTTGATGCTGACACAGCCATTTCAGATGGCAGGCTTCCAACCGGAATTATGGCAAGTAACAGATCGGTTCCCTGTTGAAATATTCTCAATTCAGAACTTCCCTGGCAGGTAACAAAATACTTTGTTCCGTCAGGAGAAAATAAAACTTCGTGAGGATTAAGAGAATTAGCCGGTGGGGTGGTATACAAATTTATTTCAGTAAATGTTGAAAAGTAATTAACAGGTATCTTATACAGTCTGCTACTTCCGGTTTGTTGGGTAACATATAAAGTATCACCTGCAGGATTCAGACAGGAGCCATGAGGATAATTATAACCATTATTGTGTGCAACTGCCAATGAATTTAAATCTACCTCTGCAATGTCCCCATTATTGCCCCAGTCAATAATATAAGCCTTTTGCCCATCATTACTTATAGAAAAAGTATTCCAGTTTTTTACACCCAGTATAGCTTCGCCAACAAAACTATCATCGCTGGTTCTGTATTTTTGCAATGAATTGCCCTGCAATGAAACCACGTACCAAAATTGTCCGTCAGGAGCTACTTTCACCATATGAGGTGATTCGGTGCCGGCTGTATTACCCACATCAATATATCTCATGGGCAATAACGTTTCCTGGTCAAACACAGTAACTACATCACATCCCTGGTTGGCAACATAAAACTTTTTACGATTGGAATTGTCTGCAAATTTAACAATGCCGTTTCTATCCGGAGCTCCATTATTGATCCAGTTTTTCATCAATACGACTTCTTCCCGTGTAAGATGTTCCTGATTGAATGGCATCGCTGGCAAACCAGTAATTCCAAGATTTGAAAATGTATTAATAGAGGAAAACAAGGTGCTATACTCATAACGAAAAGGAATCACCGATGAACCACCGGTACCACCTTCAAATAGCCTATCCCAACTTTCTAATGATAAACCTGCTGCCGCCCCCTTGCTGTCATCGGTATGACAACCGGCTGTGGCACATCGTGTAAAAAAAATCTTACCAATATCATCCGGATAATTATTGTAATCAGGAATACCCTTATCATGAGTACAACCGTTACAGAGTATAATTACAATAACACAAACTGAAAATAATCTATTCATTTATATTATTCTGTTACAGGAACATCTGTTGCTTTGGCTTCATTTCTTTTAAGCTTTACTCCTATTCCACCTGTAACCTGAACCTGTTCGGTACTATCATAACCAACTGCATATAAGTAATAATCACCTTTTTGAAGTTCCTTAAATTCATAATGAGCATTCGCATCCGCAGGTGAAGAAGCATCGTATATAGAAACATTAGCTCCCGGAAACTCCTTAGCATCGTATTTGATATAAACAATAGCGTTAGGTATAAGTTCAGTGTGATGTTTTACAGCACCACTAACACTTGATTTTCCACCTGGCCCCTCCTTTTTACAGGCAACAGCCATAATACCGGAAAGAAAAATGATCACAGCTATTTTATTAATTTTTATCATGTTGTAATAATTGATTCAATTTTTTAATGGTCGTGCATAAGCAATCACATCTTTATCAGTAATTGTTTTATCACATAATATTATCAAGCGTTCTATTACATTTCTAAATTCACGGACATTCCCGGTCCAGTTTAATTTTTGCAATTCTTTAATGGCTTCTTTAGTAAATGTTTTAAGCGGCATTCCATAGTCTTCGCATACCAATTTCAAAAAATGTTCTGCCAATAAGGGAATATCTTCTTTCCTTTCATTTAACGATGGAACATGAATAAGTATAACGCTCAACCGATGATACAAGTCCTCGCGAAAATTTCCATTAGCAATTTCTTTCTGTAAATCTTTGTTAGTAGCAGCAACTATACGAACATTCACTTTAATTTCTTTTTCACCCCCTACACGGGTAATTTTATTTTCCTGTAAAGCACGTAAAACCTTTGCCTGAGCCGGAAGGCTCATATCCCCGATTTCGTCCAGAAAAAGAGTTCCACCTTCTGCCTGCTCAAACTTACCTTTGCGTTGACTGACAGCGGATGTAAATGCGCCTTTTTCATGACCAAACAATTCACTTTCTATCAATTCTCCAGGTATTGCAGCACAATTTACTTCAATTAAAGGAGCGTTGGAACGATTGCTTTTTTCATGCAACCAACGGGCTACTAATTCTTTTCCACTTCCATTGCCACCTGTTATCAATACACGTGCATCAGTTGGAGCAACCCTTTCAATCATTTCCTGTATTTGAACAATTGCTTTTGACTCCCCAACCATATCAAAGGTTTTACTCACCTTCTTTTTCAGCACTTTAGTTTCAGTAACCAATGTTGATTTATCCATTGCATTCCGGATGGTTACTAACAAACGATTCAGATCCAATGGTTTTGCAATAAAATCAAATGCCCCTTTTTTCACAGCTTCAACAGCAGTTTCAATTGTTCCGTGTCCTGAAATCATCACCACAGGCATATCGGCAGAAAGCTGCATGATTTTATCCAATACTTCAATACCATCCATTTTAGGCATTTTTATATCGCAAAGAATGATATCATATTTGCTCTTCTGAAGCATTGACAATCCTTCTGCTCCGTCAGCAGCTTCATCTACCTGATACTTTTCATATTCAAGGATCTCACGCAATGTTTTACGAATGCTTTTTTCATCGTCAATAATTAATATTTTTTTCATACACGAAAGGATAAAACAAACAGTTATTTTATTATGATTCAGCTAAATGAGTAAAGTTTTCAAAATAACTTCCTCAATCCACGCACATATTTCCCTTCGACAAAAGCTCAGGGTAAACTAGCTCAATATGACTCGCGCGCGGTCAGTCAGAGCTAGTTTACCCTGAGCAAAGTCGAAGGGAAGACTGTGGGTGGCAATCTTGAAAATGAATCCTATTTCTTTTGTTGAAGTTATTTTGAAAACTTTACTAAGTGTCTTTGTTATGAACAAAAATAGCTGTTTTTCCTGACAAAAACAGTTAGAATATTTTATAATTAACTGATGTTACGCAAAATTTATATCTAATTCAGAATATCTCGATATTTCCACCTGTCATTTCGAACGCAGTGAGAAATCTTGTCAATCAATTGCAAAGATTTCTCTTCCTGCTTTCAGCAGGATTCGAAATGACAATGATAGTGATTATGAATTATTTAAAGCACTCACTTTTATTGTCTTTTTGAGAAAATTACCCTTCTCTCTTTCAATTCTCTTGTCCATTACAAGTATAAAAGTCTATCATTTTTAAATCTTTTTCTTTGCGTAACATGAGTAATTAATATGCAATTTTGCTAAACATTGCTTCTAATGTTGAATGTTTGAGAAATGTAATTAATTCATAATTAGTATTATATCTCATAGTTTTTATATATTTGTACTCTGCTAATTAATAAATTATTTTGAAATGATATAGCACATGAAAAAAAATCTACTTATTTCTTATATTTTGTGCGTTTCCGTACTGCATGGGGCAGGTCAAATTGTAATTACTTCAACCGATATGCCTACTCCCACAAAGATGTTTATTAAGGCAAGTGATACTATGCCAACTATATCAATAGGAAATTCAGATACGGTTCAAACATGGGATATGACTTCATTGGTTCAGCATACAATTGATACTTCGTTTGTAATGCCGTATAATAATCATCCTGATCCGGCATTTTCCCCTGCAAATACAGTAATGCAAAACCAGGGTTTTTATGGTTATCTGATTAATTCTTCTTTAAGTTATGAATTAATAGGAGGAAATGGAATTATAGATATACAAGGTAACTCAACACCAGTAAGCCAGGCTTATATTCCGGCTGAGATACTATTCAATTTTCCTACATCTTTTGACAGCAGTTTTATAAACAATTATTCTACAGATGCCAAATTCTATTTTGGACATCAAATACAAGGATTTAACATAGATTCTATTCATCGTAAAACATCGGTAAATAAAACGGTTCTGGCAGATGCCTGGGGCACTTTAACCACTCCCCTGGGGGGCACTTATAATGTACTACGCATTAAGGAAGTAAAAGAAATACATGATACTATACAGGCTTACTTTTTATGGTCATGGAACGATATACCAGGAGGCATTACCTATAGCCAGACAGTTAAATACAGATGGTGGGCAAATAATATAGGAACTGAGCTGGCAACAGCCACTGTTGACACTAACGGTTCTGTATTGAATGTTGAGTGGTTAACAGAATTGCCAAGTGATCCACCACTAACAGCTGCAATAGCCTCAACCCAGGTATCCTGTGAAGGTCAGTGTGATGGTACAGCAACAGTCGCTGTTAGCTGGGGTACTCCCCCCTACTCATATTCCTGGAACAGTTACCCGGTTCAGACAACAGCCTCCGCTACAGATTTATGTGCCGGAACATATACGCTTACAGTTACTGATTCATTACTTGCAACTACAACAGCTACTGTTACTATCGAAGCTCCGGAACAACCAGGTATTTCTGCCAGCGGAACTACATTGAATGCCAGCTCTGGCGGAAGTTACCAATGGTATTTGAACGACACCCTCATCCCCGGAGCAGCGGCCATGACATATACTGTTACCCAGAATGGAAATTATACCGTTTTTATAACAAATAATGGATGTACTGATACTTCTGCTGTTTATAACTTTAATAGCATTGGAATTACAGAAAATGTTGTTTCAAATACTACTATTATATATCCAAATCCGGCAAATAATAAGGTTACAATAGCATTTAACTCCAGTCCCGGATCATCATTGCTCATTGAGATAAAAAATGAATTAGGACAGTTGGTAAAGAAGGCAGAGCTAACTCAATTAAATACTGATAAAAAAGTATCTATTGATATAAGCCAGCTGCCAACAGGCATCTATTTTGTCTGCATACAAAACAACAATGCAATTATCAATAAAAGATTTGTAAAACAATAAATTAGTCACTGATTAAAAAATACCAAAATGAAAAAAGTATTACTTACAGTCACTGCAATTGCCTCTTCTTTTGCTTATATAATTGCACAAACAACTCCTGATTTTAACTTTGAAACATGGAATAATGTTCAATATAGTACTACTATTCAGGACCCTCAGGGATGGGCCAGTTTGAATATATTAAATGTATTTACCACTACTCCGTTATCAGTAACTAAAGACACTGCTGCTCCTGCAGAAGGGACTATAAGCGTTAAGATTACTACGGTAAAAGTTACAGGAGCACAATTTCCCAATCCATACCAGGCAGAGGATCTTGATACCGCGGGTTTACTTGCAATAGGCCAGATTGTAGCTCTACCATCTCCCGGAATAATATATGGTTTTAACTATTCCTGGCGTCCAACAGTGCTGTCATTTCAGTCAAAATATACACCAATGCCCGGAGATTCGGCTTATGTAGTGGCTCTGCTTACACGCTGGAATGGAATAAGTCGTGATACAATTGCCAGCGGAATATATTCTACCGGTTCAACCACTACCAGTTATGCGTTAAACAGTTTAACAATGACTTATAATCCTGCATTTTTAACTGTTTCCCCTGATTCACAACAGGTATTTATTTCATCCAGTATTTATTCACATAATGGTGCTCAGCTTGGAAGCGCTTTTTACATTGACGACCTGGAGTGGTCAGGCTGTAGTAGTGTAAATGATATAAATGGATTGTCAGGAAATATAATTGTATATCCGAATCCTGCTACTACTACTATTACTTTTTCAAGTTCAGTTTATGCTATTTCAACCGTTGAAATAGCCGATATAACAGGCCGTTCGATAGGCTCTTACATTGCAACTAACAATAAAATGGATGTACAAACCGCTGGTTTAGCTCCTGGAATGTATATTTATAGCATATTTAATGATAAAAAAGCAATGGTTGGCAGAGGAAGGTTTGAGATAACCCAATAAAAAGCATTTTAACATTAGTTCGGAATTTTTATATCTTTATGTTTCAGCCTTTTAAGGCTCCAAATAAACGCTTAGAAAGTATAAATCCATTATCAGACATAATGAAACAAACATTACTACTTTTTATTTATTTTATTGTTAGTTTGAACGTTGATGCTCAGTTTACCGGATTTACAGGGCTTACCGGATTCACAGGTTTTTCAGGAATAAGCGGTTTTACCGGTTCAACCAGTTATACTGGTGCAACAGGCTCAACAGGTTCCTCCGGCTTCACTGGAATAACCGGATCAAGCGGGTCAACAAGTTATACTGGTTCATCCGGAGTTACAGGTTCTACCGGGTTTAGTGGAATTTCAGGATTTACAGGATCTACAGGATTTAGTGGAATCTCAGGCTTTACAGGAATGAGTGGATTTACAGGGATGAGCGGATTTACAGGGATGAGCGGATTTACAGGAATGAGTGGCTTTACAGGAATGAGCGGATTTACAGGTATTAGTGGTTCTTCAGGGTTTACAGGCTCTACCGGGTATAGTGGTTCAACAGGGCTAACTGGTTCAACAGGGTTAACTGGTTCTTCAGGGCTAACTGGTTCTTCAGGGCTAACTGGTTCAACAGGGTTAACTGGTTCAACAGGGTTAACTGGTTCAACAGGATTGAGCGGTTCAACAGGAATAAGTGGTTCTTCTGGATTAACCGGTTCTTCTGGATTAACTGGTCTGACAGGTTCTACCAGCTTTACAGGATTTACAGGATTTACAGGTCATAGTGGCTTCACCGGCTCAACCGGTACAAGCATTAATGGCATAAATGAAATAAGCAGCCAGGTGGTTGTATTCCCAAATCCTACCCATAACACTATTAATTTTAAATGCTCTGCCGATATGGCTACTATTCAAATATATGATATTACAGGCAGAATAGCTGGTATTTATTCAGTAATGAGTGACATAACAACCATTTCAACTGATTTGTTTGTTCAGGGTACTTATTTCTATACCGTATCAAATCATAAAAAGCTGACAATTGGTAAAGGCAGATTCCTCGTTATAAAATAGTATTTGATACTATTATTTTATAATATAGTAGCACTTATGAAAACCTATATTAGTTTACTTATACTCATTCAAAGCTTTTCACTGCATTTATTTTCACAACAAGAGCTTATTAATGCCATTGCTCTTCCAAATGGCTCTTTTATTGTAAATTCACCTTCATCTTACGCCAAATCAAATTTAAGGGGCGTTTCCCAATGGTCGGCTGAGGGTTTAATAGATGGTACAGAAACTACAGGATGGTGTGCTTCTAAAAATAGTTTTCCTTTCGTATTTATAATTGAACTTCCGGAAACTTTTGTTATTGAAAAATTAGCTTTTTCTAATATGGGAGAAAAAAAACAGGCGGGAATATGTACTAAAGATATAAAAGTAGAATTTTCAATTAACAAAGCTGATGCCGGTTACACTGAAGTTTTTAAGACTACTCTCGCTGAATATTCTTCATTAGCTAATTTTTCTATACCGCCAAAAAAAGTCAGATGGATTAAGCTTACCATACTATCTAATTATGGTAATGCAACCTATACTGAATTAATGGAAATGCAGGCATGGGGGAAATATGCAAATACGGTTGTTCCTGCAATTAATTTAAGTGGACAATGGAAATCAAATTGGGGCAATGTAGAGCTGATACAAGTGGGAAGCTCTGTAACAGGTAGTTATCCTTATAATAACGGAAATATTCCTTTTGGCGGCATAGATAGAAGAGTATTGAGCTTCAAATGGACTGAAAAGAAAACTGGTGGTTCAGGAATGGCTATTCTTGCATTAAACGAAGAAGGAAAGAGGTTAACAGGAATCTGGTGTCATGGGAATAGTTTTTCCAAATATGGTTTTTGGATATTTGAAAAGGAAGGAAATGTAACTTCTAATAAAGAACTTTCAGAAGCTGAAATTGCCACAAATTTAAAACAAACCATGGATACAGATGGAAAGCTAATTGTATATGGAATTAACTTTGAATTTAACTCTGCTATCATAAAAAATGAATCAGAAGTTGTATTAAAACAAATTGCATATTTGTTAAACGCTAATCCGTCTCTTAAAATTATAATAGAAGGTCATACTGATAATACAGGGGAAGAAAGCTATAACCAACAACTTTCTGAAAAACGTGCTAATGCAGTAAAAGACTACCTGGTTCAAAAAAACAAAATCGCTATAACCAGGATTAATGCGGTTGGCAAAGGAGAACATTCCCCAATAGCAGATAATTCAACTGAACTTGGTAAGGTAGCCAACAGAAGGGTTGAAATTCATCCTCTGGTCAATTAAACCCGCCAGGGATTCCAGTTTTTGCTTATAGTTATATATTCCTGGTTATAATTCGACTGAATGAATTTGCAAAAACCAGCAAACTCATTCGCTCAGTACTAAAATATTAATTTTTATCGGGATTGTTTAATTTGCTGTTTTTAATGCTATAGGTAAAATAAATAACAATCCCGATTAACATCCAAACTCCTAATCTCACCCAATTCGGCCAACCTAGGCCAAAGACCATTGCACCGCAAACAATCATACCTAAGATAGGCACCAACGGAACCAAAGGGGTTTTAAACTGACGCTGTACCCCGGGATTTTTTATTCTCATAATCCAAACACCAGCACATACCAGGATGAAAGCAAATAAAGTTCCGATACTTGTCATATCACCAACAATATCTCCTGGAACAAAAGCAGCAAAAATGCCTACAAAGCCCAAAAATAGCAAATTTGACTTATAAGGTGTTCTGAACTTCGGATGAAGGTCGGAAAATATTTTGGGTACAAGTCCATCCACACTCATTGAATAAAATACACGTGACTGCCCCATTAACATTACAAGAATAACGGATGAAAAACCAGCCAGGATTGCTACAGTAACTAACTTAGCAAGCCATGCATATTCATGCATATAGGTATTAATAGCATAAGTTACGGAAGCCTCTCTACCCTGGTTCCTGAAATCATCTACAGATGCAACCCCTGTTAAAACATGAGCAAACAAGATATATAAAACGGTACAGATTGCCAATGATCCCAAAATACCGATTGGCATATCGCGTTTGGGATTTTTGGCTTCCTGGGCAGCAGTTGACACTGCATCAAAACCAATAAATGCAAAAAATACAACACCTGCTGCACCTAAAATGCCCATAATACCACCATAGTTATGATCTATTCCCTGGCTATCTGTGTAAATAGTAGCTGCCGGAATATAATCCGAGTGATTTGCCTGATTTATATACGACCAGCCAAAGACAATAAATAATATTACAACGGCTACTTTTGTAATTACAATAAGTCCGTTTACAAAAGCGGACTCTTTTGTTCCCTTAATCAATAATAAGGATAACAGAAAAATGATGAATAACGCAGGAATATTCATAATGCCATGTGCAGTAACTACTCCTGCAGCATCAGTAAATTTTTCAAAAGGGGAATGACACCATTCATAAGGTATGTGCATGCCAACATATTCAAGTAACTTATTCAGGTACTCACTCCATGCAATTCCAACTGTAGCCGCTCCCAAAGCGTATTCCAACACCAAGTCCCATCCAATAATCCAGGCAACAAGCTCACCCATAGTAGCATACGAATATGTGTAGGCACTACCTGCAATTGGTATCATAGAGGCAAATTCGGCATAACAAAGACCTGCAAATGCACAACCTATGGCTGCAATAATAAAGCCTATTGTAACAGAAGGGCCGGCATTATTAGCCGCTGCAGATGCAGTTCTGACAAATAAACCGGCTCCAATAATAGCTCCTATGCCCAATGCTATTAAATTACCGGCTGAGAGCGTTCGTTTCAGACCTTTTTCATCATCAGCAGCTTCTTCAATTAACTTATCTAATGGTTTTTTAATGCTTAGATTTGCCATAGGTATTATTTTTAATAGTTTTGAATGGTATCCAAATATAAATAAGTTTTATATAAAAGAGCCTGTTTAAAATTTATTTAATTTTATTCTTATGCATCTTTTTGGCTGCAACTTCGTTAAATTTTGCAGCCATAGTTGCCTACTATGGCTGCAAAATTTGCCTCGTTTCGCTCAAAAATATGCTATAATTATTTTATTAATAAAACGCCCTAACAATTTTGTTGCAAAAAATAAACTAACTTTTCAAGTGATGTTATTTTTAGTCTGTTTAGGAAATCAAAAATGATATTTTAATTGCTGGATTAAAATGCTCTTATCAACAACTCCCAAAAAGTTTATAACATAAATTTCAATTGAAGTGATAATTTATTTTTATAAATTGCATGGGGATAAAAAAAGAAAAAGCCGAGTTGATCACCCTAAATATTTTCATAACGAAACAATACTATTTGCTATGATTTTAATTTTTTCAATACATTTTATAAAAAAAGCCCCTGTTGGAGGACAAGGGCAAAACCTAATTGAGACGAATCTCACTACGGAATAAAATCCTTATTGTGATTTGCTTCATTACAAATGTAAACAAATTCTGAATATGAAAACAAAAAAAATTCTTGGGCTTGACATTGGAACAAATTCAATTGGAGGAGCTTTGATTAATTTACCAGAATCGTTTGGGGATTATGGAAAAGAAGGAAATATAGAATGGATTGGCAGTAGAATAATTCCTTTAGACGGAGATTATTTGCAAAAATTTGAATCAGGTTCACAAGCGGAAACAAAGGCAGCTTTTAGAAGAATAAAAAGAGGTTCACGTAGATTAAAACATAGATATAAATTAAGAAGAACGAGATTAACAAAAGGGTTTAAAGTACTTGGTTGGCTAAATGAAGAATTTCCTGAAAACTTTAAAAAAGAAATAAAAGAGAACGAAAATTTTAAATTCACAATCAATGATTATTTGCCTTTTACTGAACAAACAATTAATGAAGCTACGAAGGAACTTGGTGTAAAAAATAAAACTGGAAAATTAGCTTTATCAGCAGATTGGATAATTTATTATTTGCGAAAAAAAGCCTTAACTGAAAAAATTACTTTTTCAG
>JAHEXZ010000028.1:53232-56009 GCA_023251835.1 Bacteroidota bacterium
GTATTATCTATATGATGAATCAAAGAAGGGGCTTCAAGAGTAGTCGTAAAGATTTAAAAGATGGAGACATAAAAGAGACAAAGTGGGTAGAAATTCTGAAAATAAAATCTGTTGAACTGGAAAGTGAAGAAAAGAACAAAAAAGGGAATTATAAATATATAATCACACCTGATAGTAATAAGGTAAAACCTTGGACAGAAGAGAGGAAAAAGAAACCAGAATGGGAAGGAAAAGAATACACTTTTTTAATAACTAAAAAAACAGATGAAAAAGGGAAAGAAACACAATTAAAACCTCAAATACCAAAGCCTGATGATTGGGCATTATGTACTACAGCGCAAGATAATAAAATGGGAGATAAGCACCCTGGTGAATATTTCTTTGATGGTTTAAAGGAAAACAAAAATGATTTTAAAATAAGACAGTACGCAGTTTATAGGAGTAAATATAAAAAAGAACTTGAAACAATTTGGCAAATACAATTAGAAAAAAATGATGAACTAAGAAAATTAAATACGGACAAAAAATTATTGCAAAAGCTTGTTGAAACGCTTTACCCAACACAGGCAAGAGCTAAGATGGCTAAGTTAAATGAGTTTCTTTCAAAAGATTTACTTCATATAATAAGCAACGATATTATTTATTATCAAAGAGAATTAAAATCTCAAAAAAATTCTATTAGTGAATGTCAATATGAAAAGAAAAAAGGAATAGATGGAGAAATATATGGAGTAAAATGTTCTCCAAAATCAAGTCCGGATTTTCAAGAGTTTCGTATTTGGCAGGATGTTCATAATATTAGAGTTTTTGAAAAAGAAAAAAAGATTGATGGCTACACAAAAATTGATGTTGATGTTAGTTCTCAATTTATAAATACAAAAGTGAAAGAAGAATTGTTTGAGAAATTTGACACATCAAAAGAAATAACTCAGGAAAATGTATTTAAAATTTTAAACAATAATTCGGAAATAAAGATAAGCGATTTAACGCATCGTATAAATATGTTTTTTAAGGCGGATAAAAAATTATCCGGGAACGAAACTAAATATTATTTCAGAAAAGTATTTAACAAATGTCACTTTGAAACCGAAGGAGAAGCCATATTAAATGATAGAGAAAAATTTTATAAGTTGTGGCACATCTTGTATTCTATTAGTACATCGGATGCTGAAAAATCGATGAAAGGAATTTCATCAGCACTAGAAAATAAAAAGAATCAATTTGATATACCACCCGAAGTAATAAAAGCACTTTCAAATTGTCCTGAAATAGAAAAACAGAAAAAATACGCATCCTATTCAACTAAAGCGATTCGCAAACTGTTACCATTGATGCGAGTTGGTAAATATTGGAACGAAAATGAAAATCTTACAGATGCTAAGGAAAAAGCTAAAAAAATTAATGAAAGGTTAGAAGAAATAGATTTTAACGAAAAAAAAATAAATACGATTGCGGATGACGATATTCAAAAACAATTATTAAAAAGTTTTATAAAGGATTACCGCGCTATACATATAGCAGTGAAAGATGAAATTATAACAAAGAAGGTAGAAAATCTAATCCAAAGTTTAAACACTTATCAAGCTTGCTACTTAATTTATGACAGACATTCTGAAAAAGTTAATGATAAAACATATAGCAATATTGATGAATTAGATATATTAAAACTAATTCCCAATAACAGTTTACGCAATCCTATTGTAGAACAAGTTGTGCGCGAAAGTTTGCATTTAGTAAAAGATGTTTGGAAAAAATACGGACAGCCGGATGAAATTCATATTGAATTAGGTAGAGAACTTAAAAAAAATGCAGATGAAAAAAAGAAAGTAACGGATAACAACAGCAAAAAATTTGATGAAAAACAACGAATAAAAAAACTGTTATATGAATTAATTAATGACAAAGATGGTTTTGAAGAATATGATCGTGATGAAAACAAGGTTACTTCTATATTTTCTGTAAAACCTAATCCTGATAGTCCTAAAGATATTGATAAATTTAGAATTTGGAAAAGTAGTTCTCCTATTAAAGATGATGAATTTGAAAAATTATTTAAAAATGGTAATAAAGAAAGGATACCTACAAAAACTGAAATTAAAAAATATGTTCTTTGGTTATCACAAGGCTGCTATTCGTCATACACAGGAAAGATAATCCCTTTAAGTAAATTATTTGATAAAACTGAATATGAAATTGAACACGTTATTCCTCAATCAAAATTTGCAAATGATAGTTTTAATAATTTGGTAATAGCAGAAGCCGCAATAAATCCATCACCATATAAAGGCAGCATGTTGGCTCGTAATTTTATAAAACAATTTGGCGGAGAAAATGGAAAGGAGTTAATAATTAGCGGTAGAAAATATTTTATACTTGGAGAAACTGAATATGAAAATCGTTGCAAAGACACATTTAAAAATCAAAAAGGAAAGCTCAAAAATCTTCTTGCCACAGAAGTTCCTGAAGACTTTGTTACACGGCAACTTAACGACACGAAGTATATTACAAGAAAAGTAGCTGAACTATTAAGCCCCATTGCTAAGGATAAAACCGGAATCATTTTTACAGGCGGAAGCATTACTTCCGAACTAAAGAAAAAATGGGGATTAAATAAGGAATGGAAAAAATTATTATTACCAAGATTTAAACGTCTAGAGGAAATAAATAAAAAAGAATACATCCTACAAAACAAGTTTGATGCTAACGATATAGATATTAATGTTCCTGAAAATCCCGAATTAGAACTAAAGAGAATTGACCATCGCCACCATGCTTTA
>JAHEXZ010000097.1 GCA_023251835.1 Bacteroidota bacterium
AATTGACTCTATTTCTAATGTTAGCTGTTTTGGAGAAATAACAGGTAGTGCAACAATAACTGTGAGCGGAGGAACCCCGGTTTATTATTATAACTGGCTGCCTTTGGGAGGTAACGGACCAACAGGTACAGGACTTTCGGCTGGTAATTATACTGTAACTATTACGGATGTTAACGGGTGTAATACATCGAGTACTGTGACCATTAATCAACCTGCAATGGCTTTATCGGCTAGCAGTAATGCATCCCCTATCTCTTGCTATGGAGCGGATGATGGAACTATTGTAATAAACCCTGCAGGAGGTACACCTGGTTATTCTTATCAATGGAATCCATCCGTATCAACCAATGATACGGCCTCCAATCTTACACCAGGTAATTATGCTATTACTGTTACAGATAATAATGGCTGCCAGGCTAATGTTACTACTACCATCATTGAACCGGCTGCTATTAATGGAGCTCTATCCGTTACAAATCCAACATGTAGCCTGCTTAATGGAGCTATTACCTCACTTGTATCAGGAGGCAATGCACCATATACTTATTTCTGGCAGCAGAACTCTTCAACCGCTTCAGCAATAAGTGGTTTAGGAGCCGGGACGTACAATCTATTGATAGCTGATGCATCTAATTGCACCTTATCTTTATCCGCTAATCTTATAGTTATTTACGATAGTTTAGAAACCAGCTTATCTGTAACCGATGTTTCCTGTTTTGGAGGAAATGATGGTACAGCAACTGTTACAATAAGTCAGGGAACTGCACCATACACTGTAAACTGGCTGCCTTATGGAGGGAATAATGCAACTGCTGCTTCGTTAGACACAGGCACCTATATTATTTTTATCACAGATGCTTCCGGATGTCAGGCAACTGATACAGCCATAATAAATGAACCAGCACAAATTGATGTATCCATCGCCTCATTGACAAATGTATTGTGCAATGGAGGAAGCACTGGAGCTATAACACTTGCAGTTTCAGGAGGTACAGGCTCTTATTCTTATCTATGGACACCTTCAGGGTCTACTTCATATACAGTAACCAATCTTTCAACAGGAACATATAGTGTTAATGTAACCGATCAAAACAATTGTGTTAAATCTATTTCGGCTACTGTTACTGAACCCACAGCACTTTCTTCAACTATTGACACTATTATTTACCCGATTTGTTCTAATACAGCAGGAAGTGCTTCTATACTTGCTTCGGGAGGCACACCACCCTATAGTTATACATGGTCGGCACCTGCCAATTCAGACACAGCAAATACTTCCTATAATCTTTTTTCCGGTTCTTATACAGTTACGGTTACTGACAGCAATGGTTGTAGTACCAGTAACACTATATTGATAACTGCGCCTTCTCCAATAATAACAACAGCCGGAAACAATGATACTATTTGTCTTGGACAGTCAGGAAGTGTAAATGCGACAGCTACAGGTGGTACAGGAAGTTATACATACGCCTGGCAGCCTTCGGGTGCTGTTACAGGCGGAATATTAACTATAACACCAACAACTAAAACAACTTATACTGTAGTAGCTTATGACCAAAATGGCTGTCCGGGCAATCAAGATACCGTAAGCATTATTCCATATAGTTTAACCGGAGCTAATATTAACGCCTTGGGAAACTCTCCTATTTGTCCGGGTCAAAGTACCTATATATATGCCGAAGCATCGGGAGATACCGGCCCACTTACCTATCAGTGGAGCAATAATTTAGGAAACAGTCCTGGAGCTATCCAGGTAACACCAACACTACCTACAACCTATATAGTAAGTGTTACTAATAGTTGTGGTACAACTGTAGTTGATTCGGTTCAAATACTATTCAACCCTCCACCAATAATAGACTTTACATCAACTCCGAATGCAGCATGTACATATGCCATTATACAATTTAATGACAATTCTCTCTCCGGCAATCCAAATGATTCGATTGTTAGTTGGGTATGGAATTTTGGCGATGGGGGTACTTCAACTGCAGAGAATCCAACGCACAGCTATACTCAAGCTGGTATTCATTTTGTTACCTTAACTGTAAATACAGCCGGAGGATGTACCAATACCAATTCAACTGTTCCATTTGTTGTTACGGCATACCCATCCCCTACCGCTGCATTTTCAGTAAACTCCACTTATCTTGCTCTTCCTTATGATCAGTTAATATTGAATAACCAATCCACAGGTGCAAATGGGTATTTCTGGGACTTTGGTGATGGCAGCACCTCAACACTTTATAACCCAACTTATAATTATACTTCAGTAGGGATTTTTCAGGTGGAACTTATTGTTATGAATCAATATGGATGTTCTGATACCACTAATGCCGAAATTACAACAGATGCAGACATTGTTTTTCCCAATGCTTTTACTCCTAATCCAGATGGTCCAACCGGAGGTGCTTATGATATAAACAATTGGAATAATAATACATTTTTTCCTTACACATCGGGAGTGATAGAATATAAATTACAAATTTTCAATCGTTGGGGCGAATTAATTTTTGAATCGTTTGATGTAAAACAAGGTTGGGATGGTTACTACCGAGGTAAATTATGTCAGCAGGATGTTTATGTGTGGAAGGCACATGTTAAACTAAACAATGGAAAGTTATTTGATAAAATGGGGGACCTAACGCTGATTGAATAGTATCTGAATAATAACATCTATTTTACCAAATTCCAAAAACATTCTTAATCATTACTTTTCCCCAAGGATATCTTCCGAATTCTTTCACAAGTTTTGTTTTTAATTCCTCATGAGTATATATTTTATTTTTTCCTTTCTTCGGAATTACCAGTGCAATATCTGGTTCGGTAACTTCAATGCTTTTAGCAAAATAAATAACACCACCATCTTCTGTTGCAACTCCCAAGATTGCCCCCGGCAGCCCGAAAAAACTCTCCGGTCCAACACTTGGTATAATCTCATCACAATACCAGGCATAAATACGGGTAGTATCATTAGCTTGCCATATAGCCTTACGGCAGTTATAACTACTTATCATACGCTTACTATCTGTTATTTTCCATTTACGGTTGTAAAGAGTATCTTCAATAAATAGCTCCTCTCCCCATATTTTACGCACCGTCAAACGATAATCAGTCTTGAAATCCTGATATACAACATTTTTATTGGTAGTCCAACTCATTGTTTCCTTCAACTCACTGATTTGAGGTCTAAATAAAGAAGCACTGTCATTGAAATAAAGTTCAAAATAATCTATTTTATTTTTATCTTCTTCTTTAATCCAATCTCGTACATCTTCACCTTTAAACTTCTTATAAAGATTAGTTTTACGCTCATATATAATTTTTCCAGATGTAATTTGGGCAATAGTAGCAGAAACATTAAATAATATAATGTAAAGCAATATAGTATTTTTAGAAATCCATTTCATCTTCTTTTACTTTATTGCTATTAAATTTGAATACCGCCTTTAATAAAATATACCTGGCAATAATGTTTGTTTTATTGTCAGTAATGACATTGTCCTGAACTGTTCTTGATGTATTAATATTCTGATTCAAAATATCCATAGCGTCAACTGAAACAATTAAATTTTCATCTTTTAAAAACGTTTTTTTAAGCGAAGCGTTCCATATCAGATAATTAATATTATAACCCTGTGAACGCTGGCTGTTTATGGTATAGTTAACATCTGTTTCAAACAAGCACTTAAATGGTAATCTTAATAACAAGTTTGCATCTATTTCCTGTGATGTATATGGTTTATTGTTTGCAGCATTTATTGTTGAACCTGGAGAATTATAATTAAAGTTATATCCTATCTCGAATTCAAGTGTGTCCAATCTTAAGTTAAAATTAAGACCTGTACTTGTATTTGCGGTTGTGGTTATATTTTTTTGTTTATTAATAAAGTTTGAATAACTGTTATAATTAAAATTAAAATCAGGCTCAAGCGATAGCAAGCCGGAAAATAAAGAATAGGCACCGCTAATTCCATAATTGAAATCATAATTACCATTTACATTTACAGGAGTAGTTATTGTTCTTCCAATACTATCGTATTCAATAGCATTAATAAATGCATTGGTAGTGGTGGTGTATCCTACACGTGTCCATAAATAATTCCCGGTAATTGCCTTATAACTATTATAAGAAGCTTCAAATTCATGTTTAAATGTAGGAAGTAAGCCAGGATTTCCTTTTTTAATCCGGTTAGGATTTGTATTATCCTGCACAGGCTGAAGTTGGTCTATACCTGGTTGATTAGAACTGGTAACATATTCAAAATAAAAACGTTTATTATCGCTGAATTTATACCTGTATGTAAGAAATGGCAATATATTATTAACAGTTTGTCCAATCTGTTGATTAATTATAAGGTTGGTATTTTTAACCGAAATCTGTCTGAGTTTTGCTCCTAATGAAAGTCGCTGTTTATTTACTTCATAAATAAATTTTAAGCCAATCCGATTGTTCATGCGTTTGTTTTCAAAACTATTGGTAAACAGCGAATCTTTTATAGAATACTCTCCATTTGCATAATTCAACGTTTTTTTATCCTGTATATTTTTATTATAATTCAGGTTATAAGTAAATTCAAGATTAATCTTTTTGGTAATTGGCTCTGTATATTTTACTGTTGTATTATGTAATTGGTTATCATTTGAGTTTATTTTTTTCTGGTCGATAGAATCATTTGGTATAATTGAGTTAAAATAGGTATTATTGGAAACCAGTATACCGTCAGAAGAGTTGTTGGTTAAAACATTATTATAAGATATATATAATAAGCGTTCGCGCTTTTTAAATTTTCTGGTAATAGTTACTGTTGTATTCAAATCATATCCCTTAGAATTATTTCTATTGGAAATATCAGTTCTACGAACCAATATTCCCTCATTATTTATAAAATCAGTATTGTCGTTTTTAGCTGTTTTTGAAGAATTTAATTTTAATCGTGGTATAATTTGAAGATCTGTTAAGGAATCCAATTTCTGCGTTAAATCAAAATTTATATTGTGTGATTCATTTATCTGGTCTGATCTATTATTATTTGCGGTTGAATAGCTGGTATCGGTTAAAAAATACTGAGAAACCGTCTCACTTTTTGAAGTCAATTGATTATTATTGTATGAGTAATTAGAAGACAGTTTTGTTTTAGAAGATATTTTATTGTTATAGTAAATACCCGCTTTTAATGTTCGCGGAATACCGGCATTTTCATTTTGTCTTTCAGACCAATACATGTTACCATCCTCATCGCCCTGCATATTCATTTCATTATTCAGTCCATATTTATACATATCACCCCATCCAAGACTTGAGCGCGGAGTATTACTACCCAAAGCAAAAACAGAAACTTTCTGTTTGCTATTGAATTTATTTGCAAGCATTTCACCTTCATAAAAGTTTTGCATATCACTGGCGGCAGATAATTTACCGAAATATCCTTTTTTAGCTTCTTCTTTGAGCTTGAGATTCATCACCTGAATGGTCTCATTTCCATCGTCTGCTGCCTGTTCATTCTTTTTTTCATATACTTGCACCGACTCAACCGTATTTGCATTAAGATTTTGAGTTGCAACAGTGGGATCACTACCAAAAAATTCATCACCATCAACCAGCACCTGATCTACTTTTTTTCCCTGAGAAGTGATTTTACCTTCAGCATCTACTTTAATTCCCGGAAGTTTTTTCAATAAATCTTCTACCGTAGCATTAGGTTTTACTTTAAAAGAATCAGCTGTATAGACTAATGTATCCCCTTTATAGTATACAGGATCTTTATAGGCATAAATTACAATTTCCTGCAATGTATGGCTTATGGGCGGTAATATAATTTTACCAAAATTAAATTCATGATTGGTGGTACTACCAAAAATATAAAACGACTGATCTCCAAATTTCGGATGTGAAATAATTACCTGTACAGTATCAATAGGCAGACTTAGTTTAAAAAAACCTTTTTCGTTAGTACGCGTATGCGACACTAAGACAGAATCATTCAACCGTATGGCCATAGCCACAGCATGCTGAAGTGGGATTTTAGCGCTTGTATCCTGAACATTGCCAGAAATACTCATTTCTTGTGAATATCCATTAGCGGCACTAATTGAAAGAGTAACTATCAGGATAAAAATTTTAGACATAAATAATTTATAGTAATTTCTTTTATATCTCCATAATACCAGAATTAAAAAAAGATACAGAAAAACTATAAATTTTTTTGGAATTTAGAGCCTGATAGTTATCGGGTCAGTATGATTCAGTATATATTTATTCCTTAATAAACTTTTGTACTGCTTCAAAATTATCAGTTATAATGCTGACAAAGTAAATTCCGGAAGGCAACTCTTTAACATCAAGAGCAGGCTTATATTTATATATAGCAACTCTTTCTCCTAATATATTTTTAAGTTCAATACTTTTAATGTTTTCTTTAGGAATAGAGTTTGAAAAATTTATAATGTTGTTTGAAGGATTAGGATAAATGACAAAAGTGCTTTTATCGGTATCTATTTCATTAACACTTATTGGCACACTTATATTCCATCCTATTTCCTTTAAAATTCCAAGCTCCCAATTGGCGGGAATTCTCACTGTATCTCCTAAACCAGTACAATAACTCATAATTGAGTTGCAAACTGAACTGTGAAGGTGTAATAAATCCACACCCAATGTAAATGCTCCTGTACCTCCTGATAATTTTACAGGCTGACCATTATTGGAGGCTGTAGCATACATAGTTCCATCAAAATAATTAGAAGTATATTTTATACTGTCCCCTAAAGTTGTAGAATTGTTAGGGGCTATACCAACCAAATGATTCGCAGATTCTTTTATAATGTATTTATCATATATAGAAGGAACACTATCCTGTCCAATCCAGGGAAATGACGAAGTCAAAGGGAAAAGAGCCGATGCAGGAACATTTCCAAATGACCCCACATTACTTGAATTCACATATCCGCCACTATAAAAGCCTAAGCCATGGCCAATCTCATGCATAAGCAATGATATACAGTCTTGTTTATTGGTAGGTGGTTTACCTGTTCCGTAATACAAGGGAGAATATAAATTGATATATATATCCATATCGTATTCGCTCGTGTTCAGTTCTGTTCCGGTTAACTGATTAGCTAAAGACGATGGGTACATAAAATCACTGAATGGGGCATTGGTAAAATTTTTTCTTCCATTTGCAAGTGTTAATCCGGAAAAAGGATATATTGAACTGTTGACTAATATAATATTCAGTTTAATTGGAACAGTTATGTTAAGATAATTGCTCCATCTTTGAGTTGCCTGATCTAAACAAGTAGTAAAACCGGATGGTGTAGCACTTCCACTAATTATATACGTGAATGAATTCGTTTGAGCAGTACTACTAAAAGCAATAAAAATCAATATCGGCAATAATAGTTGTTTTTTCATTTATATTGAATTTTAAGGTTTCTATACTTCGGCTATTTAATCTCTTTCCCCTTATCAGCATCTGTCTGGTATTTTTGGTAAAAATCCATCCATTTTTGAGTTTTAAAATGGTTTTCTCCAAAATAAATTAATACAGGTTTTAAATGTTTGGGATGGTAATAACCACTTAATGCATCTATTGTGTTTGCCTTTTCATCCAGCACGGCAATGGTAGGAAAAGTAAAACGGCCATTAGTAATCTTAAAAACAAATGTATTCAATGGATACCCATTAACCAGCTGTTTATAAAACTTTTCATTGTTGAATACAATAGTATCGTTGCTTTCGGCATTAAAATTTACCAGGTAGAAGTTTTTATTGATATAATCAGCAATAAGAGTGTCAGTAAATGTAGTTTTATTCTGAACGATACAGGTATTACAGAAATTCGCATAAATATTTACCAATATTTTTTTTGACTCTTTTTTTTGTAATGCAAGAGCTTCGTCAATTGTATAAGTTTTTACTGTTTTTTTATTAAACCCGGTAGTATCCATAAACGTTTTATTAAAACGATATTCAAAGTCTTCATACGCAACATTTTTGTATGCATTCTCCACCATAAATACCAATATCGGTTGAATCTTTTTTTCTTCCAGATACCCTTGTGTCAATAAATTAAATTCAAAGTTATTGCTTACAAAAACTGTTGAAGGATAAGTTAATTGTTTGCCTAAAAACTTGATGGCCAAACCATGTGGTGTTCGGGGCAAAGTGGATGTTGGTGTATATGTTTCACCGCTGTATTCTATGGTATCTTTTCCTTCTGCATTAAACTTAACAGGATAAAAATTGGTATTTACATATTGAGCTAAAGCCGGGCTGGAATATGTAGTCCGCATCATGTGCTTACACCAGCCGCACCAATCGGTATAAATGTCAATTAAAAAAGGCCTTGGTTCCTTTTTATTTTTTTCCTGAGCCTCTTTAAAGCTAAGCCATTTAACGGCACCATTTTCTTCCTGGCTATAAGCAAAAGATGATAGGAATACTAATATGAGTAGTACATTAATCTTCATTTGAATCAATCAAACTTCCTGAATATCATACAAAAATAGCAATATAGTTTTTAATCCATTTCCAGAAAAAACTATTCTTTTCTTTTTTTAGATGCTGCTTTCTTCTTATCTTCTTTTATTTTTCGGACAGCTTCCCGCTTTGCTTCTTTTTCCGCCTCTTTTTTTCTTTTTTCTTCCTCCCTGAGCTGAGCTTTTGATTTACTAATTATTATTGCCCTTAATCCAATAAACAATCCATAAGAGTATTGAAATTGCTCTGTTTTAAATGTTTTTATTTGTGATTGTGCGAAATCAGCATTTGCATATATACCTCCAAAAAACACCTTACCATTGTATCCGGCACTTGATTTAGCCCTCGCAGACAGAGGCACTCCAATTTTATGCTGTTCAAAAGAGGAATAGTTGTATACCTGGCTTTGCAAGCCTACACCAACAAATAAAGCATTTGCAAAATAAAAATTATTTTTTACCAGGTTATAAGCATATCCGTGTTGAAGGATAAAAGCATAATTTTTATTGGACTTCAAATCAGGAAACTCAAAATAAGGTTTTATACTGTCAGGAATCAAACTTGTACTGCTTATCTCATTATATTTAAAACCTATCACCGTTAATGCCGAACCTGCTGATTTTTTTTGAAATTGGTTTTGGCTAAAAGCCGCATTGTATGAAAATTTTTTACCATTTTTAATAAAAATACCCGATGTACCAAATTGATAAGCTCTTATATCCGCATTGTACTTTTTCGATAAAGTTTCATCTCCTTTATAATGAAAATAAAACCTTGAATAATCCTGATAAGCAATTTCAACACCAAACCTGCTTCCATACATATTTAGCTGAAACTGCTTATAACCGGATTTTATAGTAGTCTTAGCAGTATCTATATAATCATTTGTAAATTTAAAAATATAGCTCAGCCCAATTCCATTGATATTTATTGCAACACCTGTAACCGGTGGTATATTTGCAAAATACCGTACACGGGCATTATCTAACTGTTGTTCAGTAAATAAACTATTATTTTGAGGAGTAATAATATAGTGAAACCCATTATTCAGAAAGAAAGTTTTTACTGAAAAAAAACTTCTGAATTTCTGAACGTAAGCAGTGTCTATTCTGCCAGCTTTGCTATAAATGGCTATCAGAAGTATAGGAAAAAGTACAACTATTTTTTTCTTCATGCTAAAACAACTAAGTATCATTACTGCCCCACTTTTACCACTTCCACCCATTTACCCGGTTTACGGGAGTTTATGGTATTATCATACATGGCTTCACAATATATAGTAGGTAAATAATACCGGCCAATATAGGCAGCATTCAGCACGATACGGAATGTACTTGTTTTATAAGGTGAAATATTAAAGTAAGTATAAACCCTGTCATCACGGATATCCTGATAAGTAGGGTAATCGCTTTTTATTGTGCTTTCAGCCTCGTCCATACGTATATTATGAATTTCCCATCCACTCGGGAATATCTGTGATAATGCCATCTGCATATATTCACCACGGATACCGGGGTTTGTAATTTTTACTTCGGCAATAAAATCAGTACCCTGTTCTAATTTGGTAACATCCAAGAGTTCGCCCTTCATAGTGGTATAATTGATTGCCATTTTCAAATCATTATCAATATTAGTTTGATCACCCGTTTCCGGAATGCCTTCCAGAATCACACGGGCGAATAACATTCCGGATCCATTATTGGTAACAGCTATGTTACCTGGCACTGCATCTTTTAGCAGCATATCAATTTGTTTTACAGGCAGCTTGGTATTCTGGCTCACAGGTGCATTGTTATTGACTTTTACGCTATACTTCATTTCTCCGCTTGCCCCGCCACCGGAAGCGGCAAATTTTGAAACCGCAATCAAACAATAAGCAGTTGTTTGTGTGCTCATCCAATAGCCGGAGCTCAATGACTTAGAAACGCTCTTCAATACGGGCAATGCTTTTTCTTTCATATTGAGTAATGTTAATGTTTCCAATATCATTGCCTCATCACGATCATTAGAGCCATAGCTCCAGGCCATTTCACGGTATGGTGCAATGGTTGTGGTTAAACTGACAACTAATGTTTTAGCTACCTCGGGTTGCCCAGCTTTAGCATAAGCAGCAGCAAGTCTCCATTTTGCAGCAACAGATAGCGTAGGAATTTCCTTTAGCCTGTTCATTGCTCCCAATTCAGGAGCTTTTGCCAATGCTAATGTATATAAACGGTACGCCTGCTCCAGGTCATTGTTATAATAATAATACTTATCATTTTTCAACGTCCAGGCATTTGCTTTAGTACGTTGATAACGTTTCCAACTATCTATAAAGCCGGGAGGAAGCGCATAACCTTTCATTTCTGCTTCCAGCATAAAATGGCCTGCATAACTTGTTCCCCAGTCGTCCGCATCATATAAACCAGCCCAATAGCTCAATCCACCATTCGCAGTCTGGAATGATTTTAACCGCTCAATTCCCAATTTAATGTTTCTATCAATAGCAATTTTGAAGTCACTGTTCATCTCCATAATATCTGCAAGATAAAGCTGAGGAAATACAGAAGAAGTAGTTTGTTCCACACACCCATGAGGGTATTCAATCAGGTATTTCAGACGTTCGCCCAAGTTAATTGGTGGTATAGACGAAAGTTCAATTGTTCCTTTATTGGTTCCCAACATACCTGCAGGAGTATATTGGCTATTCCATGTTTTACCGGCTTCAACAACAGCTTCAATCACATTTACTACTTTCGGATTAGGGTTACGAACATCAATTTCAATATCATAAGTTGCTTTTTCAGAACCACAGGCAGCTATAATTTTTACCTTGCCAACACCTAATACTGAATTAACCTTCAGCTTAAAATTAACTACTTCATCACCAACCTCTTTAAAGCTGATTGATTTAGATGTACCATCAAGAGATGTAAACAGGTTATTTACCTGAATATCCACTTTCACATTTTTTACTTGTTTTTCCATGGCAAAAACAGAAACAGGAAGGTCTACTTCTTCGCCAGGTCCAACCACTCTTGGTAATGTTCCGAGTATCATTAAAGGCATACGCACAGGAGTAGTTTTTTCTGCGAATCCATAAGCGCCATCATTACCTGCTATCACCATTGTTCTTACAGAGCCAACATATTGAGGCATCATAAATTCATGCCGGGCTTTTTCCCCTTTTTTCAGATGGAAAGGCCCCATAAATCTCACCATAGGCTTAAAACGGTTAGCTTTATTACCTCCTTTTTTGTTCAAATCTCCATCACCACCTATTGCCAGCAGCCTCGACAATTCAGCACCATAAGCCCCCATCACCATATCAAACATATCCCAGGTTTTAACCCCCAAAGCCTCATGTGCATAGAAAGCCGCCCAGGGATCCGGAGTTTTGAAACGGGTAAGGTCAAGTAATCCTTCATCTACTATAGCTATAGTATATGTCATTTCTTTACCATCTTTTTCTGATACGCTCAAACCCGATTTGATTTCAGGTTTCCATACTTCCGGAGTAGTAATAACAGGAGTAAGATGTGTTTTTGGGTCTTCTATAGAAATTGGAATAACGCCATACATACGTATAGGAAGGTCATTCTGTGTTTGTGCATGAGGCTGTACCATAGTTACATTCACATATACATTAGGTGTCATATCAGCAGTAACCGGGAAGCTGAAAGAAGTTTCTCCTTTTTTGGTTTCAGCCCAGTATGCTTTAATCACTTTAGAACCACTTTCAATACTAACCAAAGCTCGCCCATTTTCACCGGAAGGAATGCTTAACTTTACATCTTCACCTACATTATACTGTTTTTTGTCACTGGAAAAGGCAAGCAATGTAGCACCATCATTACCTTTAGGAGATGCACCAGCCCATGCCGGCCAGTCGATATAAACACTTTTCCCGGTACGGTGCCCGCTTTCTTCATCTGTTACACAAACATAAAAACGACCCCATTCCGGACGGTTGACATGTAGTGCAAACTGCCCCTGACCGTTGGTTGTGGATATAGTTTGTTCCTGAAATACTTGTTTATAGGTGTTACCCACATAATTGGCCAAATCTCCCTCATAGCTATCCCACCACCAACGCCAGCTAACTTTATATACCTGCACTTTCAGATGTTTTCTTGAAACCGGTTTTCCATCGCTATCAACAGTAGCAATTTTTATAATATGATCTGTATCTGTTTCTAACATTCCGCTATACTTAGCACCTTCCGGTACTTTAATACCAACATAAGAAGTATAAGGAGAATAAGGCAATGAGAACTGGTCAACGCTAAATGCCCCTCCCTGTTCAAATACTCTGACTTTAAAGGAAGCTCGTAGCATACCCGCAGCTTCATCATGAACCGTAAAATCGGGCTTTACTGTTGCTTTGCCTTCGGCATTGATATTATCATCAAAAATAGTTTGTGCTTCTGTACTGAAATTACGAACAGCATCGTCAAAATGATAATCTTCATACTTTTTGAAGGTAGTAACTATAGGCGATAATGTAGCTTCTACTTTTGCAATCAGGTTTTTAGCAACAGCACCATGCAGCCATTTAACTTCCAGGTTGCCGGTTACATTTTTTTTAGCAACAGAGAGTTGTTCGGTTCCAAAGTCCAGCTTAATTTTTAAACGGTTAGGCATTACCGTTTCAATTTTGATTGTTTTTGTAAACCACACACCACCCACTTTTACACGTGCTGTCCAGTTACCTGTTGGGGAGTTCTTTTCTGTAGTAGTAATAAAGTTATAAAAACCATTTAATGATGTAGTCTTTGTCATTCTATGGAATATCTGCCCTTGCGGGTTGAGTAATTCAAACTGTACCGGATGATTTTTAGGTAATGTATTTAATTTATCTTCTAACATAAAAGATAAGAACAGCGTATCGCCAGGCCGCCAAACACCACGTTCACCATAAATAAATCCTTTGATTCCTTTTTGAATCAGTTCACCTGAAATATCAAATGCGCTTAATGAAAGTGCAGAGCCATCGTCCAATTTGAGATAACCACGCTGCTCACCGCTTTTTGCAACCATTAAAAAAGGTTTCTTTTTAAATGTAGCTTCACACATACCATCACCATCCGTTTTTAATGTTTTAATTGGTTGTAACTGATAATCCAATATTTCAATAGTTGCACCGGAAACAGGCTTTGTGGTGATTAAATTGGTGACAACAAAATTCATTGAACCATCAGTTCCTCGTTTTGCTATTAATCCCAAATCTGAGGCAAGCACATTACGACTTACTTCCCTATTTCTGTAGTAATAGTTTTTACATGGATTGTCCCTTTCATTGTAATCATAGTCATAGTAGTATTCGTAATCATCATAATAATAATCACCATAATAATCCCATTCATGCTCATCTTCTGTGTCATCTTCCGTTACTTCCTGTAAATCAGCACTTTCATCAGCAACCCCATCGGTACAAGTGTAGGTAGAATATTCTTTTTTGAAACTGATAATTACCTTATAAATAGCCCCTGGTTCTGTTTTAATTAATTCTGCCAGATCGAATGAATATGTATTCCATTTGCCGGGGTCTAAAGCGCTTTTTTGAGTCAGCTGTATTGTTTTTTTCAGTATCACTTTTCCCACTCTTCTCAGCTCCCGCTCCCCTTCCATATTATTTACCTGCAAAAACTGTGGAATATTCTTTTCATATATCTTCAATATTTTCAAATCAATAGCTTTCAGGCTCACGGCTTTAAATGGAAAAACCAGACCATTGGAATTTGGCAGGATTACCCCCTTTCCAATCAGTTGAACTTCAGGCTTTAGCTCTTCAAACATTATTTCCATTACATAACGTTCTTTTAATGAGGCACCTAAAACATTTTTAACACCAAGCTCCACTGTAATTGTTCTTGCTCCAGTCTGACGCACCTGAGGATACACCCGTATTTCATTATCATCAATTATATATTTTAATGCAGCTCCTCCTGTTAAAGTAATTAAACCATCCAGCACCTGATTTTCCATAAGGGGGTCTGAAAACTGTAGTGAAGCATATTGTTCCTGTCCCTGAGTTACTTTTACGTTCGCCACTTTAAAATCGCCTAATGCAGGAATTTCCAAAGTTCTACTACCTTTTGTATCAACACCCAATGCCATTCCATCCCATACCAACTCAACTTTACCTGGTGTTTCACTACGTACTACACCTTCTATAGAAAAACGGTGAGTGGTTCCGTTGGATTCATGAATCCAGTTAATGGTAAGATTTTTTCCATTTTGGGATACGGTTAATAATTTTTCTATCACAGCAGGGTCAGCAACATCGGCTGTAGCAAGAGCTCCATCTAACCGCTGTGAGCGTAGTGTTTTTTTATCGGTTGTTGTAATACCATCTACATATACTTCAAAGGATTGTGGCCTTGTTTGAAAGTCAAAATCAAAGGTTTCAAACTCATCAGGCACTTCCAAAATTTCTGATAAATAAAATTCTGCTTTATACCGGGTATTATTGGGTAATGGTTTTTCAGGACGAAATTCAATAGTTCGGTTATCTAACCAAACAGTAGTTCCCTTAATGGAAGGAGAAAAGTCAAACAATTTTTTTTCAATTGGTTTACCTGTTTCAACCGGTTTTTCCATTTCATTTGTAAGTAAAATCCTTATGGTCGACTGGTTAGAAATAATGCCGGAAGAGTATGCATTTATATAAGCACTGAATGCCGGATTCTCTTTGGTTTCTGATAAATCAGATTTATGCTGGTTCTTAAAAAGGGTAAGAAATGCAAGAATTGCAACCACAATGGCTGAAGTAATTAGTAATAAGCGTTTTGACATAGTAATTTAAGATTAATTATCTAAGTATACCGCAGGCAATCAAATTTATAAAATTTGTCTTTGCGGCATAAACTGAAAGTAAGCAGTTTTTCATTCGAAAATCTGCCAACTTCAGTATAAAAGTATAATAAAAAACAATGTGTTATAAATTGTTAAATAATATTTTTGAATGACTTTTCGCCTTTAATTAATTTGTAACTTTATTCAACCAATAACATAAAACTATGTTTAAAAACAAAAAATTGTTTTTTCTGATACCAGTTGCTATAATAGCTCTGGGTTCCTATACATATATTCAAAATGAAAAAGAAGAGGCTATTGACCAAATTATTATGCAAAGCCTGAACAGCGTTCACTACTCTCCCAAAAGTGTAAATAATGACTTTTCCGAGAAAGTCTTTAACCTGTATATCCAGCGCTTGGATTATAATAAAAAATTCCTGTTGCAACCTGATATCAACGACTTAAAAAAATACGAACATTCTATTGATGAAGATATTAACGAAGGGCATTTTACATTTTTTGATAAGTCTCTTGAACTTATTGATAAAAGGATAGATGAAGCACAAGTTTATTATAAAGAAATATTGGACAAGCCTTTTACATTCAACAAAGATGAAATGCTTGAGCTTGATGCAGAAAAGCTGAAATTTGCAAAAAACAAAGATGAATTAAGAGAGACCTGGAGAAAATACCTGAAATATCAAACCCTTTCCCGTATTGTGGAAATGATGGAAACCCAGGAAAAAGCAAGGGAAAAAAGTGATACAGTTAAAATCAAAACAAGGGAGGAGTTGGAAATTGAAGCACGTAAAAAAGTATTAAAAACACATGATGACTGGTTCAAACGTTTAAAAAAGTTAGACCGCAATGATCGTATTTCAATGTATTTTAATGCGGTAACAAGCATATACGATCCTCATACCGAATTCTATCCACCAAAAGATAAAGCCAATTTTGATATTGGCATGAGCGGACAATTAGAAGGTATTGGTGCCCAGTTACAAGAAAAAGACGGGGCAATAAAAGTAAGCAGTATTGTCCCGGGAAGTGCATCCTACCGCCAGGGACAATTAAAAGCGGGTGATATTATTTTAAAGGTAGCTCAGGGCGATGCTGAGCCCGTAGATATAACGGATATGCGCTTAGATGACGCGGTACAACTGATCAGAGGTAAAAAGGGAACAGAAGTACGGCTGACGGTAAAAAAACCGGATGCAAGCATTGTAATTATTCCTATAATCCGTGATATTGTTGTTCTTGAGGAAACCTATGCACAATCTGCTATCTTAAAAGGCAAAAAGAATATTGGTTATATTAAATTACCAAGCTTTTATGCAGATTTTAATCACAATGGTGGCCGCAGTTGTTCTGCCGACATCAAAAAAGAATTGCTAAAACTAAAAGAAGAAAAAGTTGATGGAGTTATACTGGATTTACGTTACAATGGAGGTGGTTCATTGCCTGATGTGGTAAGTATGACCGGGTTATTCATTAATAAAGGTCCAATAGTGCAGGTAAAAGCTAAATCAGGTATGCCACAAGTAATGGAAGACCATGATCCGGCTGTAGTGTATGATGGGCCACTTGCTATTATGGTAAATTCTAATTCAGCTTCAGCCTCTGAAATTATGGCGGCCGCTATTCAGGATTACAAACGTGGAATTGTTGTTGGTACCTCACCTTCTACTTTTGGTAAAGGTACAGTTCAACGTTTTTATGACCTGGATGAATATTTACCCGCACAGTACTCCAATATAAAACCTTTAGGACAAGTTAAAATTACTACACAAAAATTTTATAGAATCAGTGGAGGAGCTACCCAGCTAAAAGGAGTAATACCAGATATAACACTTCCGGATCCTTATTATTTGCTTGATCAGGGAGAAAAAGAACAGGATTATCCAATGACCTGGGATGAAATTGCCCCTGCTGCTTACCAGCCATTTACACCCGACTTTTCTATTGAGAAATTAAGATCCAACAGTGAAGCCCGTATAAAAAACAACCCAGGTTTTACTATTTTGGACGAAGCTGCAAAACGTTTGAAAAAGCAGAAAGACAGCACTGTTGTGTCTTTAAACTTCAACACTTATTATGCAGAACAAAAACGGTTAAAAGCAGAATCAAAAAAAATGGATGAATTAGATAAGGAAATACCAGGAATTTTTGTATCTTCTGTAAAAGCAGATTCTTTAGCTATTGAGGGTGATACCACAAAAATAACGAAAGTAAAAGACTGGCATAAGAATATCAGGAAAGATATTTATCTGAATGAAACTATTGCTATAATGGATGATATGTAAAGCCCCCTCCCTCTTTCATCGGGGTAAACTCCGGGAAGGAGTTTTAACGTAATAGATTTTACTTTATAAATACTCATCAAGCACACCCATCCCCTGCCGTAAAATGGTAAAATCACCATTGGTACAATCTACAACAGTAGAAGCTTCATTGTTTCCAAAACCACCGGCAATTATAATGTCAACCTTGTCTTTGTATTTTTCGTAAATCAGTTCCGGGTCAGTAGTATATTCAATAATTTCATCATCGTCATGTATAGAAGTGCTCATGATTGGATTTCCCAATTGCTTTACAATTTCCAGGCAAATAGCATTGTCGGGGATACGGATACCCACTGTTTTCTTTTTACTGCTGAATAGTTTAGGCACATTATTATTTGCTTCAAGGATAAAGGTAAAAGGGCCGGGTACTGCTCTTTTCATCACTTTGAAAACAGCAGTACTTACAGGTTTTGTAAAATCAGAAAGGTGACTTAAATCTGAGCAAATAAAGGAAAAGTTGGCTTTTTCAGGATCAATACCTTTTATCCGGCAAACACGTTCCACAGCACGCTGTTTATAAATATCACAACCCATCCCATACACCGTGTCAGTAGGATATATAATAACCCCACCATCGCGTAAGCAGTTTACTACTTTCGCAATTTCATCATAGTTCGGTTTATTGGGGTTAATACGTAAAAGCATAAATGCTTAAATTCCTATGTCCTAAATCTTTGTATACTTCGGCTTGAGGCTGTCTCAAGATTCAGTATATTCTGATATCCTTAAGTAAAGTTTTCAAAATAACTTCCTCAATCCACACACATATTTCGACAAGCTGCTAATGACACACTATGCAGCTTGTTGTTTTTCAATAACTTGCAGGTTGTATTTTTTTGCCAATCTTTTAATAACACCTACTTCTCTTTGTTCTAATTGTTGC
>JAHEXZ010000098.1 GCA_023251835.1 Bacteroidota bacterium
TTGTTTAGCAATTAGACGAAGTTGCAAGTCAAGCTTTGAGTGTGTTGGACTCTTATGAAAATTAAACTGTGTGTGGATAGCAACTAACTTGACTTATATGGAAAGATGATAGATAGAAATATAATCCTACATAAAAATTCCCCTGCAAATAAATACAAGTCCCGTAGCAATAAGAACTACTCCCAGTATCATACTGATTTTTCTTAATATAACATGGCTTAGCCGTTTGCTTATTTTATTTGCAAAGTAGGCTTTTAAAATATCAGTAATGAATACGATGGAAAGAGTAGTAATAAAGAACATGGTGATATGAATTCGTGTAAACTCTTTATTTGAGCTAACAGCCCCTACCCATAAAATCCAAAGAAAAATAACTGATGGATTTAATAAATTCAGGAAAAACCCTTTGGTAATATACAGAGGAACATTAACCGCTTTAATTTCTATTCCTTTTTCTTCAGCAGCGCTTTTCTTATGAAAGATGCTGACCAGGCCGAAAACAATCAACAGACTGCCTCCTACAAATCCGACCATAACTCTGGTTTTGGGATTATCAAAAAACTGGGCGATTCCAAGGTAGGCTAATACTACACATATTAAATCGCTTAAAAATATTCCTGTGGCGAGTGCAAGGCCTGATTTAAATCCTTTTTTACTGCTGGTTTGCAGGAGTGTAAAAAAAGAGGGGCCAGGTTGAATCGCTAAAACAGTGCCTAATATAAATCCCTGAAAGATGGCCTTTAAAATCATTTATTCAGCTTTACATTTTCTTGTAGGTAGTTTTGCCAGTCGGTTAACTTTTTGCTTTTTAATACACGTGGAAATTTAAAGGCAGCGCCTATTTTTCCTATGGAATGCATATAATCATAAAACACATGACTGGGCAGAACATCAATAATAACTTCTTTTAACGCAGCAATACGCTCTACCCTGTAATCATCGTTCAGTTCTTTTAGTATTTCATCAATGCGTTTGCGTAGTATGGTGCCATCAACAGGATCATCTGTACCAATATACCAATGATGAGCAAACAATGTATCGTAATTGATACCAGCAACCGTAAATTCTTTTATATTGATATTTAGTTCCTGTGAAACAAGTTCAATAGCGCGATTCATATTGTCCTGTGATAAATGTTCACCACAAAGACTCAGAAATAATTTTGTACGGCCTGTAATAACAATTTCGTAGCGTTCTAATGAAGTGAATTTTATTGTATCACCAATCAAATAGCGCCATGCACCTGCACAGGTAGTCAGAAGTAATGCATATTCCACATCTTCTTTTACTTGTCCTATATGATACGTTTCAGGGTTTTCCACGATAGTTCCTTCTGCATCAAAATTTTGTTCATTAAACGGTACAAATTCGAAGAATATTCCATTATCGAATATCATTCGGCATGCGTCAGTACCTTGTCTGTCCTGATATGCGATAAAGCCTTCAGAGGCAAGATAGGTATTGAAATACATAATGGGTTTTCCCATTAATTTATCAAATCCTTTTCTATAAGGAGCCATAGCAACACCACCATGAACGTATATTACAAGGTTTGGCCATATATCATGTATGGTTTTTACTTTATATTCGGCAATAATTTTTTCAAATAATATGTGAACCCAGGCAGGAACGCCAACAACAATGCCGATGTCCCAGTTTTTAGCATTTTTAGTGATTTCTTCAAGTTTAGTTTCCCAGTCGCGTTCTTTAGAGATACGTCTACCAGGTTTATAAAAGTACTGAAAATAAAAAGGGATGTTTTTGGCTTGAATACCGCTTAAATCACCTTCGAAATAACTACCATTATAATTGAGGTGTGTACTGCCTCCCAGCATTAAGACTCCTTTTTCAAAATGTTCTTTTGGCAAATCGAAGCGTCCCTGTGTCAGCAACTGGCGTATGCTTGTTTTTTTGATAGCTTTCAGCATATCATTGGTAATGGGGATGTATTTGCTGGCGGCTTCGGACGTTCCAGAGCTTAATGCAAAATATTTTACTCGTCCCGGCCAGCAAATATTGGCTTCTCCTTTTACAGAGTGGTGCCACCATTTTTTGAACATTGAATTGTAGTCATGCGTATGAACTGTATTACGGAATGCCGGAATAACATCGGCTTCGTTGAGCAGCTTAGAGAAGTTATAGTGAGTGCCGAAAGCAGTGAATTCTGCTTTTGTAAGCAATTTTCTTAATACTTTGGTTTGTTGCTTATAACCATTTACTTTACGCAGCTTAGGCATTTTTTCCCTAAGCTCAAATGTACGTTTAAGTATTGATCCTAAAATTGCCATCTTTTATTTTTTTTATAATAGGATAAATTTTCACTAAAATACTCATTTTTTGTTAAAAATTGGATCTTCGGTATTTTTAGTGGAAATGGAATAATATTACGGTGCGCAGCACCTTAAAAAAGGTGTAATCATCACGAAACTACAAATATTTCGCGGCTCTGCCGCTACTAAACCCCTTGTAATTAAAAGCGGCAGAGCTGCGAAATATTTGTAGTAGTAGATAAAAAATAATGAAATATTAAGGTGCAGCGCACCGCGATATCTGTTGTGTGCGTCAGGCATGTTCATAGACTATAGGGTGCAAGTCCCAAACGAGAGTTGCAGTACTTATCGTTAGCAGAGAGCAAGGGTGTCCTTTGTGAAAAGGAATCTGAAGGAAGCTTAATGCAAAGGTTCGGGCTTACGAACAGAAACTGTATAGGAGGCGTGATTGCATGGATGATGTTGCACAAGAAACAAAAGTCCAATACTGCACAGAATGCGATTGCGTAAATACAGAAGCCACATGAACTGAAAGTAAATGAACTTACCCTGAGAGGTCTGAAAGCAATGTTGATGGAGGCATGAGCGAATGCCAAAGTAACAAACCCTTGTAGAGATGCAATGTGGTGCTGTCAGAAGTCAGCAGAGGTCATAGTAAGTGAGCGAATGAGCCATATAAACGATGGAATTCTCAACTGCACAACGAAGGACTGAATGTTAAATTAAGGCAGACTATCAAGGAATTTATTGAAGCGAAAAAAAAAAAAAAAAGTGCCGAACCACGTAAGAGAACTGCTTATTTGATGATAGGTCAGAAACCGAAAGCAAACAGTAAGAGGAGCATAGCAACAATAAAAAGAGAAGATGGACAAGCCAGTTGCGAAAACAGTTACAAGTAAATGTTAGAAAAGATACTTGACAGGAGAAACATTGAAAAAGCTATTGTAGCAGTAGAACGCAACAATGGTGCAGGAGGTATTGATAATATGCAGAGCGATGAACTTCGACCTTTTATCAATGCCAACTGCCAATGTCTTATTGCAAGTATTCAATCAGGCAGCTACAAGCCCCAACCAGTACGAAAAGTAGAAATACCCAAAGCACAGGGAGGAATGAGGATGTTAGGAATACCAAGTGTTGTAGATAGAATGATACAACAAGCGATACACCAATGGTTAAGCCCCTATTACGAAGAACAGTTCAATGAAAACAGTTTCGGGTTTAGACCAAAGAAGAATGCACAACAGGCTGTATTAAAAGCACAGGAATATCTCAATGCAGGATATACTTTTGTCATCGAACTGGATTTAGAAAAGTTCTTCGATACTGTAAATCATCAAAAGCTAATGGGCTTACTCCATAAACAAATAGCAGATAAAGGCACGCTAAAATTAATTAATCAATACTTGAAGTGCGGAATAATGGAAGGTGGATTGGTGAGCCAACGTATAGAAGGCACACCACAGGGCAGCCCATTAAGCCCATTATTATCCAATATTTTATTGAATGGGTTGGATAAAGAATTAAGTAAGCGAGGACATAAATATGTGCGTTATGCCGATGATTGCAGTATTTATGTAAAGAGCGCAAAGTCCGCCCAACGGGTGCAGACAAGCATCACTCGGTACATAGAGCAGCAATTACTCTTAAAAGTAAATAGGGAGAAAACACGCATAAGCCGCCCCAACAGGAGTAGTTTGTTAGGTTTTTCTTTTTATAAAGATAAACAGAGCTATCAAATACGTATAGGGAATAAGTCACTACAGCGGATAAAAGAAAAGTGTAAGCAAATCACAAAATCAAGCAACCCAACCGAAGAAGCAATCAAGCTAAAACAGCTTGACAAAATAATACGAGGGTGGGTAAACTATTTCAGCATAGCGAGAGCAAAACGAAAAATGGAAGAGCTGGATGAGCTGGTAAGAACACGGTTGCGAATATCTGCATGGAAGAGATGGAAGCGGATAAAAACGAAAGTTTTCAATCTGATGAAATTAGGAGTGACAAAGGCAAGGGCTTACCAATGGGGCAATACAAGTAAAGGAGCGTGCAGAATAGCGCATAGTCCCATCTTGTTAAAAACGCTAAGTATCAAATATTGGAGGGGTAAAGGGTACATTGGATTCTATAACTATTATTACTGGCAAACTGAATTACAACCATCATTATTTTAACAAACCGCCCTGTACCAGACCGGTACGCAGGGTGGTGTGAGAGGACAACATGGGAAATAATCCCATGTTTCCTACTCGATTAATGTTAATTTTTTGCAGAAAAATGCATAATATACCGAAACAATTCAGGTCACGCAAAGCGTGATGGCGCCAAAGGCGCTCATTTTCGAAAATTCAAAGATGAGTTGTTTGGTCTTTCCCTTATTATTTTTTAATGTATTTAAAGTCATGGTTATTTGTAATTGCTTTCAGCGAATTATAAATAAGCTTAATTACATTTTCAACATCATCTTTATGAACACTTTCTACCGTAGTATGCATATAGCGCAATGGTAAAGAGATTAATGCGGATGGGACTCCACCTACTGAATAAGCAAATGCGTCTGTATCGGTTCCGGTAGCTCTGGAGGCCGCAGCACGCTGGAATGGTATTTTTTTATTATTAGCGGCATTGATAATTAGTTTTAATAAATTATTTTGTACTGCCGGTCCGTAAGTTAACACAGGCCCTTTGCCACACGACAGATCACCACTTGATACTTTATTCATCATAGGCGACTGGGTATCATGGCAAACATCGGTAATGATGGCTACATTTGGTTTTATGGTTTGTGTAATCATTTCAGCTCCATGTAAACCCACCTCTTCCTGGACGGCATTTACGATATAAAGTCCGAAAGGAAGTTTGTTTTTATTTTCTTTAATCAAACGTGCTACCTCAGCAATCATAAAACCACCAATACGATTATCTAATGCTCGTCCCACATAGTAACGGTTGTTCAAGGTCATAAATTCGTCTTCATAAGTAATAACACAACCTACATGAATGCCTAGATCTTCTACTTCTTTTTTTGATGAACATCCGCAATCGAGAAAGATATTTTTCAGTGATGGTGGTTCTTCTTTTGCAGCATCACGAACATGAATAGCCGGCCAGCCAAATACTGCTTTAACAACGCCTTTTTCTGTATGTATATTCACTCGTTTGGAAGGCGCAATCATATGGTCGCTGCCACCATTTCTGCGCACATAAATAAAACCATCATTGGTAATATAATGTACAAACCATGATATTTCATCTGCATGGGCTTCTATCACTACTTTAAAATTGGCCTGTGGATTAATTATGCCAACAGCTGTTCCATAGTTGTCAACCAAATAATCATTAATATAAGGTTTGATATAATCGAGCCACATTTTTTGTCCTTCACTTTCAAAACCTGTTGGCGATGCATTGTTTAAATACTTACGCATAAATTCATGGGAATTTTGTGTAAGTATTGATTTAGTTTTTTTATCTTTTTTTTCTTCTTTTTTCTTTGCCATTTTTTTAAAATATTAGATGTCAGATATAAGTGTTGTTATCTATTTCATTTGTTTATTAATCCAGGTATCTACCATTTCGGTAAGAATATTCATTGGTATCGGCCCCGAAGTGAGAACTATATCGTGAAATTCACGGATGTCAAATTTATTTCCCAGTTTATTTTTAGCATTTTCACGCAGTTCCAGAATTTTATTCATACCAATCTTGTACCCGGTTGCCTGTGAAGGCCAAACAATGTAACGTTCAATTTCTTTTTTGTTATCTCCTTCAGGGTTAGGAGTATTCTCTTTAAAATAATCTGATGCCTGCTGACGTGTCCATTTTTTGCGGTGGATACCGGTATCAACCACCAGACGAGCAGCTCTGAAAAGCTCCATTGCGAGGCGGCCAAAATCGGAATAGGGATCCTGATAAAATCCAATTTCTTTTGGAAGTAATTCGGAATACAAAGCCCAACCTTCAACATAAGCAGTATTTCCGCCATGCATTCTGAATTTGGGTACATTCCTTAACTCCTGAGCAATGGCAATCTGCATGTGGTGACCGGGGATACCTTCATGATAAGCTAATGCCTCCATTTGGTAAATGGCCTGGTCATCCATATTATAGAGGTTAATATAATAACGGCCGGGGCGTGAGCCATCTAATGCCGGTTCTTCATAAAATGCGCCACCCGCAGATTTTTCACGGAATGCCTCAACAGCCTTTACCACTATATCGGCCTTGGGCTTAGTAACAAACAGTTTGTCAAGCTCATTTTTCATATTGTCAATAAGCTTTACTGCCTTTACACGGTATTCTTCTTTTCCTTCCGGAGTATTTGGGTAGTAAAACTGTTTATCGGTACGCATAAAATCAAAGAAATCTTTGAGGTTATCACTTTTAAAATTTACTTTTTTCAGGATAGTTCTCATTTCATCATGAATACGTGAAACTTCTTTTAAACCTATTTCATGAATTTGTTCAGCAGTGAGAGTAGTTGTGGTAGTGAGTTTTAATGCTGCATCATAATATGCATCTCCGTCAGGAAGTTTCCAGGCACCATCATCAGTTGTTGCCTTTTTTTCCAGCTTATTCCAGTAGTCCATTAACTTTTCATAAGCGGGTTTTACAGAAGTAAGTAGTGCATTAGATGCTTTTGAAATTAATTCTTTCTTAGCAGTTTCATCAATATCTTTTACTGCATTTATTTTAGTAGTAAAATCTTCTAATAAGGTATTCGCTGTTTTCCCCTTTTCAAAAGGGGTACCAGAGAGTATATTTTTACAATCTGCTATCACATATGGAAAAACAAACTTAGGAGGGATAATGTTTTTTTCTTCACGTATTTTCAGGTTTTCCAATAGCTGGTCAAATAAAGGGTATATTCCTAAAAGTCTTGAAATATAGGCTTCTGCATCGGATTTGTTAGTAATGGTGTGCATATTAATCAAAAATGCCGGAATCTCCGAATGCATGCCTCCCATCTGGTTGACAGGATAATCATGAAAACGCCATTTGAAATTATTGATGGCATTATTACATTCTTCTTCAAACAAACGGTAGCTCATAAGCGAATGTTCGTCAAGCGCATCTTTATTAATGGCTGTGTGCAGGGAATCAAGGTCAGCTTTTGTGATTTCTAATTCCTGCTGTGCATGTGCATCATTGATATCGGTCCATTTGCCGTAATCTTTTTTTATGCCCAAACGAGTCTGATTAGTTGGATCACGGTCAATACGTGCATCAAATGCACGGTCAAAGAATGCATTTGCTTTTTTGCTTTCAGCCATGATTTCTTCATCGGAAAATGTTTTTTTTTTGCCGGGTTTATTGTCTCCTCTACAGGAGCTTAATAATATAACAGTAATAACTATGAGGGGGAAAGCAATTTTATTCATAAAAATTATATCTTTTTTTTGTTCGGGATATAAATGCGCTAAGAATCGTTCAAAAAAGGAAAACCAAAACAAACTTACAAATTTTTGTGCTTGTATTTTGGAAAATACCTTGCTAAGTTCCATCGAATAGTGGTAATGCTATTACTTAATATATTTTAGTCCAATAATCACATGAAAAAAGATACTCAAAACCACATATACTTTTTATTTCATTTTTTGTTAGCCCATCTACTTCCATAGCTATAAATTCACTTACATTATCAAGTGTTTTATGAAGTTTTCCAGAAAATGCCCGTTTCATTTTCCACCATATTTTTTCTGACGGATTTAGTTCTGGAGAGTATGGAGGGATAAAAAGTAAGATACTGTTTTCTGGTATTAGCAATCGTTCTGCCTGATGGAAGGCGCCATTGTCAAGCAGTATAATTTTAATTCTGTTGGATTTATTTCAGAAAATTGTTCTAAAAATAGTTGAAAGGTATCAGTATTACAATATAGATTTACTGTTTGATTTTCTTTTTTGTTTTCTGCGATAATTTTTTTGCAGATTTGATCGAAGTTTTTTTAAAAGCCTCAACAGCTATTATATCTTTTTTCAGATGTACTTTTCTTGCTACTTTTATTTTTGCTTTGAACTTTCTTACAACCAAACCATGAAAAGTTTTGTACTTTATATCCGTATTAAAAGTAGTATTAAACCAATCTAAAAGCTCCACAAATCCAACAATTCTATTACTTGGATCGTTCAATTTTTGTTTCAGCGCAGCTTCCTGGTCGCCAACAATGAAACTTGGTTTGTAACCGGTGTTAAAATGTTGTTTTAACTGTTTAATCCCTCCTGATGTATAAGCTGAGCGCCATGTTTGAATACTATTATGATTAACACCAATTTCATCTGCAACTTCACGTTTTGATATACCGGTTTTCTCATGCCTTTTAAAAATTAATAATGCTTGAAACCGCTTGCTTATTATAGGAGTGCTTGACTTTATTAATTTTTTAATCTCATTTTCGCTTTCCTTGATGGTAAATAGTTTTGGTGCTGACATGTTTTTTTTTACAAAGATAGCTTATTATATTTTAGTCCAATATAAATGAAAAAATAGGTATCAACTATTTTGGACTAAAATATAATAAGTAATGGTATAATATTCCGAACAGTAACAAAAAATTTTTGTATACTTCGGCAGAATGAGTTTGCGAAAAACTGCAAACTCATTCGCTCAGCATAATACATAATGATGTATTCTCCCTCTCTTGTGGAGAGGGGCAGGGGGAGAGGTTTAATACTCCCACAACTCCACCAGCTTTTTCTCAAAACGTGCTTTTGCCAGAAAATTAGCTTCCAGGTCAGCATTCATGGGAACAGGAGTATCAAGGCTTGCACAACGTATAACAGGTGCATCCAGATGCTCAAAACAATATTCTGAGATAACAGCAGCCAGTTCCCCCCCAATACCTCCGGTTAATGTATCTTCATGTAATACAATAGCTTTCCCGGTTTTGTTTACTGACGTTATAACAGCATCTTTATCAAAAGGTAATAAGGTACGTAAATCAATCAGGTCAGCCTTAATTTCAGGGTGTTGTTTTAATGCTTCTAATGCCCAATGTACACCTAAACCGTATGTTACTATTGTTAAATCAGTTCCTTCAGTGATCAGTTTAGCTTTGCCAAACGGAATAGTATAATAATCATCCGGCACATCATCGTTGATGCTTCTGTATAACGCTTTGTGTTCAAAAAATAGTACCGGATTAGGGTCTTCAAATGCAGTCAGCAACAGTCCTTTTGCATCCACCGGAAAAGCCGGATAAACTACTTTTAGCCCTGGAGTATGTATAAACCAGGCTTCATTACTTTGTGAATGGAAAGGCCCTGCAGCCACTCCTGCACCTGTAGGCATACGTATTACTACATCGGCATTCTGTCCCCAGCGGTAATGCGATTTTGCCAGGTTATTTATAATCTGGTTAAAACCTTCAGTAACAAAATCTGCGAATTGCATCTCTACCATAGCTTTCATACCATTGATAGATAAACCGAAACTGCTGCCTACAATAGCCGATTCACACAAAGGAGTATTACGAACCCTTTTTTTGCCAAATTCTTCTACAAAACCCTCCGTAATTTTAAACACACCGCCATATTCGGCAATATCCTGTCCCATCAACACTAAATTACCATGTTTGCGCATCGCAAAACGTAATCCGTCAGAAATAGCATCAATAAACCGTTTGTTGGTTTTATTGCCGGATGGCTTGGTTTCATCCAGCTCAAATGGGGCATACATATCTTTTAGCTCCATCTCAGTATTTGGTGGAGGTAATGTTTCAGCAAAAGCTATTTCTAATCCTTTTTCAATTTCTTCTTTTATTCCGGAACGGAAGTCTTCTATCATTTTTTCTGTCAGTACGCCCTCTTCCAGCAAGAAACGTTCATAGTTATTTAGTGGATCCTTTTTGCCCCATGTTTCTAACAACTCTTTAGGAACATATTTGGTACCTGAGGCTTCTTCATGCCCTCGCATACGGAAGGTTATCAGTTCTAACAATACTGGTCGGGGAGTTGTACGGATAGATTCAGCTATTTTTTTTACAGTATCATATACTTCCAGTATATTATTACCATCTGCCTGGAAAGCTTCCATACCGTAACCTATGCCTTTGTCAATGAATTGTTTACAACGAAATTGTTCATTACTTGGCGTTGACAGGCCATAACCATTGTTTTCAATGACAAATATTACAGGTAAATCCCATACTGCAGCTACATTCAATGCTTCATGAAAATCACCTTCGCTGGCCCCGCCATCACCGGTATATACCAATGTTGCTTTATTGTTTTTTTTGAGCAGGTTGCCTAATGCAATACCATCGGCAAGACCCAGTTGGGGACCAAGGTGGGAAATCATACCTATAATTTTATACTCCTGAGTGCCAAAATGGAAAGAACGGTCGCGCCCCTTAGTAAAACCACCCGGCTTACCCTGAAACTGGGAAAACAAACGGTTTAATGGAATTTCGCGCGAGGTAAATACCCCCAGGTTACGGTGCATCGGTAAAATATACTCATCTTTTTCCAAAGCTGTAGCGGCACCCACAGAGGTTGCTTCCTGACCAATTCCTGAAAACCATTTGGATATCTTCCCCTGACGTAGCAGCAGCAACATTTTTTCTTCTATCATCCTGGGCTTTAAAATGCCTTTGTACAAGGCAATCAGGGTATTGTCTTTATGTTTTTTTCTGTCGTAGCGTATCGGAGTTGTTGCTGTAATCATAGCTATATGCAAGGTTTATATTGGCACAAAATTATTAAAAAACAAGTTGTTGAAGGAAATATTTTTCTTAAATTTGAAAGAATTTAGTCGGATTTTATGTTTGAGCAAATTATTATTTACAGTATATTGATATTGGCTTTCGGCTACGTAGGTTACCGTGTTTACGGCAACGTAAAAAAGAAACAGGCTTGCAGTAAATGTGCTTTAATGAAAGCCGAAAAGTCCCTCCCACCCCCCCTAAAGGGGAGGAGTTGATGGACATTTTTATTTAGAATTAGGATTTTATTAAAAAAACAATAAAAATTATGAAAAAGATAATCTTCATTTTTAGTCTTTTTTTATTGATTGGATTTAACAGCAATGCTGGCAATATATTTTGTTTATCCTCCCAATCTGCAACGCTTGTTAAAGAGAAAAAGCCCAAATTAGAAAAAGGTTTATATGCCGAAATAGAAACCAACCGTGGGAAAATTTTATTGAAACTTGAATTTGAAAAAACACCATTAACGGTAGCTAATTTTGTTGGGCTGGCCGAAGGAAAAATTAAAAACACTGCCAAAGCTGAAGGAGTTGCATATTACGATGGGCTGAAATTTCATCGTGTTATTGCCAATTTTATGATTCAGTGTGGAGATCCATTAGGAAATGGTATGGGAGGCCCCGGTTATGCGTTTAAAGATGAATGTTTACCCGAATTTAAATTTACAGGCCCTGGTATATTAGCTATGGCTAATGCTGGCCCAAAGACCAACGGCAGCCAGTTTTTTATCACTCATGTTGCCACTCCCTGGCTAGATATGAAACATACCATTTTTGGCCATGTAATTAGTGGTCAGGATATTGTTAATGCTACCCAGCAGGGCGATACCATTGTTCATATAAAAATAATCCGTAAAGGTAAAGCCGCTAAAAAGTTTAAAGCTGATAAGGTATTTGCTGAGCTGAATAAATAAAAAAGTATTAAAACATGACTAAAAAGGCTGCCCAAATGTTTTGGACAGCCTTTTTTATGCTTTTATAAAAAATAATTACTTCCCTTTCGCATTTGATGTAGCCTCATCAAACTCAAGCTGCACGGTTTCTGATTTCATTTTTTGAGTTGTGCCTTCGATAAAGGTATCATTCCATTTCACATTCATTTCTACTTTTTGCATATCCATTGATTTGCCTCCCTGCATTCTGTCCCATGAAAGTGTAAACGAATCTTCTTCACCTTTCATCAATATAATCGGACCAGATTTTGAAAGTAAACCACTTGACACCTTGCTTGCATATTCATTACCATCCGGCATTTTTACTCCTGCTTTTGAAGGAAATACAAAACCAATTTTATCACCTTTATAGGCACAGCTAAACTTAGCTTCTGTTTTATCTGTTTCTTTAGATAGTTTTTTCAACGAGCAGTTGAAGCTGCCGGCACTAAAATCATTTTGGGATGGAGGAAGTTTAAAATCAGGAGCAGCAACTCCTTTTGTGTTTAATACCACTTTATACAAACCACCAACAACAAAGGAATAATTTTTTACTTTATTATATTGCGCACCTTTTAAGTTCACTATTCTGAAGTCAGATTCATTTGGAGAGATAATCAGCCATTTTTCTTTTGGTTTGGCTTCTTTACCATTGATGATAAACTTACTTTCTTCCGGTTTATAAATGATGTAATCGTTTGTTTTATTAGCAATTTTTAATTTCAGCTTTGTTTCACCTTCTGTTGAAACTGCATTGTCAACGGTAATGGTTATATCCTCGTTTTCTGCTTTTGTATCCTGGTAATAAAGTTTTGTGTATTGAACTTCTTTTTGTGCCAGTACTGTGCTTATAACACTTGTTATTGCAACTAAGGTGATAATTGTTTTTTTCATCGTATTTTAAATTAGGGTTAATATTAATAAGTGGGTGTTTGTATTTACAATTATAAGGCCAAATTAATAAAATTGTACTCAATCCTGAGTTTGCGATTAGCAAGGGAGGTTAGATTCTGTAATACTGAGCGAATGACATTCAGCCGAAGTATATACTTATGAAACTATTTTTACAGTTTCTCCTTCCATTGCAAGTATAGTATTTTTAAAAACACTTTGTGCCTCTGCTAATAAAGGTTGCAAATTCTTATAGCGTGCCGAATAGTGACCAATCATCAGTTGATGCACTTCTGCTTTTTGTGCAATGGCGGCAGCCTGCAGGGTTGTGCTGTGATAAGTTTCTTTTGCACGTTCCAGCATATCGTGCATAAATGTTGCCTCATGATAGAGCAGGTTCACTCCTTTTATTGATGCTACAATATTTTCATCATAACAGGTGTCTGAACAATATGCATAGCTGCGCGGCTGGTGATGATGACTCACCATCTCTTGGTTAGGAACCACAGTTCCATCATCCATAATGAAGTCGGCACCGCTTTTAATGGCCATAATCTGCTCAACAGGAATTTGATACTTTTTAATAACTTCTTTTGAAATATTTGCCAATAATGGTTTTTCAGTAAACAAAAAACCACAGCAGGGGATACGATGGTTTAACAGTATGGTACGTACTTCTACCTTTTTATCTTCAAATATCAAATCATTGTTAATATAGCGATGCGGATGGTATACAATATTAAATCTCAATTGTGTATGAGAATGTTTAAATTGCATCTCAATGATTTCTACCAGTTCCGGTGGACAATATATGTGTAAATCAACAGTTCTTCCCAGCAAATGCATGCTTGATACTAAGCCCAACAGCCCAAGGTAGTGATCACCGTGCAGGTGACTGATAAAAATGTGGTTTATTTTCTGGAATTTTAGTTTGAATTTGCGTAACTGTATTTGAGTAGCTTCCCCGCAGTCAATCAAAAAAAAACGCTCAGCTATGTTTAATAGCTGAGCGCTCGGGTTACGTGTTGATGTTGGTGTTGCACTGCTGCAACCTAAAATGGTTAATTCAAAATTCTGCATTATTGAGTCACAACCATTCTTCTTGTAATTGTTTGGTTGTCATTTTTAACAGAATACATATAAGCACCCGGAGCAAATGCATTTGCTTTCAGAGTAATGGTATTCATTCCTTTGTCGGCTTTGAAAGTATCGTTGTATACAACAGCACCTAACAGGTTATAAACCTTAAATTCAACATCAGAAACAGTTGGTGATGAATAACGGATTTCTGTTTTTTCATTGAATGGGTTGGGAGCATTTTGAGCCACCTCAAATTTAGTTGAATTCAATAATTCAACGCTGGACGGGCCGTTTACAACTAAAACATAGTCATTATTATCCGGTGCAGGTAGCCAGGAAGGAAAGCCAAATATAACACCACGTCCGTAGGATTTAATTCTAACCGGAAAATTGCCGGCTGTATTAGGCGTTCCACTTACAACAACACAAGCAGTTCCCGGAGCATCCCAATAACAATATTTGGTCATAGTATAACTAGTAATGCCGGAAGCTCCACCAGAAGGAGTATTAGTTCCGCTGCCCAGATAATCCAAGCCTATTGTACTGATAGCAACGTAATTGGTATTTGAACTTGTATCGGTGTCCACCTGCACTTCTGATACGGCCAAATGTGTTAAATTAACAGTTTGTCCTGACTGAGTGGTTGAAGCCGGCACCTTAATACTCATGGTAACACTGTAGGGTTGGTTTAAGTTAGCCACAGGAATACCGGTAGCTGAATCCGGGCAAATACCAAAAGTAGAATCAACAGGAACGCAGGAAATATCGGGTGTACAGTTTGCCTGTGCAAAAGAATCTATGATTCCTATAGTTGATACAAATAAAACAACTGAAAGTAATTTTTTAATCATGAGTTTAGAGGATTAAGGTTAATGAATTGATTTTTTTTTATAAAGTCTTATAGTTTATTTGCCAATAAGGCTGGTTGCTTCTTCCAGTGTAGGAGTAATCTTTAAAATGGTATCTAACTGAGAAATAGAAACTAATTTTCTCACAGCATCCTGCAAGCCTGTAAGTACAAATGTTCCCTCGCTGTTTTTACATAGCCTGTTGGCCACTAATATGGCACTTAGCCCTGATGAATCGCAATAACGTGTTGCACTCATATCAATGACAATATTTTTTACACCATCTGTATTCAGCACAACCAGCTCAGACTTAAGCGAAGGAGCAAGAGTGCTGTCTAACTTCTCCACCTGGATACGTATTACAGTATAATTGTCTGTTTTTTCTATTTGAAAATGCATAAGGTTTAACTATTTGTACAAATTTATGAAAATTATTACACCGAAATATAAAATCAGCTGAATTTGGTAGAATTAAAATCCGAATTTATAACGGGGCTGCCCTGCAATTTAGAATTATGATTTTATTATTAAGATAATATTCTTTATATTGGCACAATTTTTAAATAAACTTTTGTGCTTAAAATCAGACTCTTAATAACAAAAATAGTACTGTCTTCCTTGTCAAACTGATGTAAAAAGAATAACTTAAAAACAATTATTGCTAATGAAAACAAGATTTAATATTCTAATTCTATTAAGCCTAATTTTTATAACATATAGCTCGCTTAGGGCAGGAGAAGAAATCAAAAAAGCACGTAAAGGCACCTACCAAATACAATTTAAACAGGGAAAAGAACATGCACCTGTTTCACTTACAGATGAATTGCTTGAAAAAATTGAAAAAAGCAGGTCAGAAAATAAAATTGTTTTTATTACCCCGGATAACAATTACCAGATAATGATACTACCCTATACTACCATTAATGATCTCAATTTTAAACCTATAATTGATTATATCATAATGGATTAGTCTCTAATTTCTTTCTAAAATCTTTAGCTTCATATAAAACCAAAAATGAAAAAAATCTTTTTTTTATTTATTTGCATAGCCATCACAATCAAGTCAATGGCACAGGGCACCTCCTGTTCAGATGCTATTCATCTTTTTCCATATACAAGTTGCGGCAACATATCCGGATCAGTATATGCTGGCCATTACCAAACTGAAAATGGTTCTGGTACTAATGTCACCATGACAGGCACTTCAACCTTAAATCCTGCATGCACAAGTGATAATGAAACTACACAATCCGTGGAATGGCTTCAGGTTACTGCTACAACAACAAGTTTTACGATTACTAACCTAACAGATTATACCGGTGGAGGGGCTGCTACAGCAGAAAAAAGAGATTATGTTGTATATTCTGGTACTTGTGGGGCTCTCTCCCAGATAGCGTGTTTTTCAGAGGTTGCCAATGGATCTTCTAATACAGTAACCGGGCTAACTGCCGGACTAACTTATTTTATCATGGTGTCCCAGTCGGCAGCTGCTTTTTCCGGATACCCTACCGCTACGGGTGTATCTACCTGTATTACCAGCACAGTATCTTATAATCCCACTAATAATGTATGTAGTGCGCCTCTGTTATTAACTACTGATGTAACTTTATCATCTACAAATACAAATAGTACAGCAGATGCGTTTCTTTGCTCAGGAACCGTAGAAAATAATGTCTGGTATGAATGGTGCGCTCCTGTCGGTTGGCCAGTTGGACAATCCGCTTTTTTAAATGTGAATAACCAGGTATGCAACAGTACACAAGGCTTACAACTAACGATATGGAATACAGGAACTGCCTGTCCTACTGCTTCCTCAAATCCCAATGTTGTATGCCAAAATCCAGGGGCTTTAACAGATTATTATTATACATGGGTTCCAACACCTGGCACCTGCTATCTTATTGAGCTTGATGGTTTTGCCGGTACTGCATGTGCTTATGATATAACGGCAGGGAGTATAAATACAACTTGTACTCCTCCTGCAACACCCGCTGCTTCAAATGACGGCCCTTTGTGTGAAGGAAATACATTAAATCTCACAACACCCACTGTTGGAGGGGCTTCTTATAGCTGGACAGGACCCAATGGATTTACATCAACCTCGCAGAATCCAACAATATCAAACGTAACACCTGCCATGGCAGGAACTTATTCTGTAACCATAACTGTTACTCCTGGTTGTCCGAGTTTACCTGGGACTACAACTGCAACAATAAATCCGAATGCAGCAATAGCATTAACATCAGGAGCAGGGACAAATGCACAAACAGTATGTGTTAACGCAGCCATCACAAATATCACATATTCAATAACTGGTGGAGGAACAGGGGCTTCAGTAAGTGGTTTGCCGGCAGGTGTAACAGGTTCTTATGCAGCAGGAGTATTTACAATAAGCGGGACCCCGACAGCAACAGGAACATTTAATTATACAGTAACAACCACAGGAACATGTACACAAACATCAGCAACCGGAAGTATAACTGTTAATCCGAATGCAGCAATTGCATTAACATCAGCAGTTGGAACAAATGCTCAGTCTTTATGTATTAACATAGCTATCACGAATATTACCTATTCGGTAAGCGGTGGAGGAACAGGGGCTTCCGTAAGTGGTTTACCAGCAGGAGTAACAGGCTCTTTTGCAGGAGGTATATTTACCATTACCGGAACAGCCACAGCATCCGGAACATTTAATTATACAGTAACAACAACCGGAACATGTGCTCAAACGACAGCAACGGGAACTATAACTGTTAATCCGAATGCAGCAATAGCATTAACATCAGGAGCAGGGACAAATGCACAAACAATATGTGTCAACACAGCTATTACGAATATTACATATTCAGTAAGCGGTGGAGGAACGGGAGCTTCAGTAAGCGGTTTACCAGCGGGTATAACAGGTTCTTATGCAGCAGGAGTATTTACAATAAGCGGAACACCAACAGCAACCGGAACATTCAATTATACAGTAACAACCACAGGAACATGTACACAAACATCAGCAACAGGAAGTATTATTGTTAATCTGAATGCAGCTATAGCATTAACATCAGCAGTGGGAACAAATGCTCAGTCATTATGTATCAATACAGCGATCACCACTATTACATATTCAATAACTGGTGGAGGAACAGGGGCTTCCGTAAGTGGTTTACCAGCAGGGGTAACAGGCTCTTTTGCAGGAGGTATATTTACCATTACAGGAACACCCACAGCATCAGGAACATTTAATTATACAGTAACAACAACCGGAACATGTGCTCAAACGACAGCAACGGGAACTATAACTGTTAATCCGAATGCAGCGATAGCATTAACATCAGGAGCAGGGACAAATGCTCAAACAATATGTGTCAACACAGCTATTACGAATATTACATATTCAGTAAGCGGTGGAGGAACGGGAGCTTCAGTAAGTGGTTTACCGGCAGGTGTAACAGGTTCTTATGCAGCAGGAGTATTTACAATAAGCGGGACCCCGACAGCAACAGGAACATTTAATTATACAGTAACAACAACGGGAACATGTACACAAACAACAGCAACCGGAACTATAACTGTTAATCCGAATGCAGCAATTGCATTAACATCAGCAGTTGGAACCAATGCTCAGTCTTTATGTATTAACATAGCTATCACGAATATTACCTATTCGGTAAGCGGTGGAGGAACAGGGGCTTCCGTAAGTGGTTTACCAGCAGGAGTAACAGGCTCTTTTGCAGGAG
>JAHEXZ010000029.1 GCA_023251835.1 Bacteroidota bacterium
TTATATCTAATTCAGAATATCTCTATATTTCCACCTGTCATTTCGAACGCAGTGAGAAATCTTGTCAATCAATTGCAAAGATTTCTCTTCCTGCTTTCAGCAGGAAGAGAAATGACAATGATAGTGATTATGAATTATTTAAAGCAGTCACTTTTATTGTCTTTTTGAGAAAATTATCCTTCTCTCTTTATCAATTCTCTTGTCCATTACAAGTATAAAAGTCTATCATTTTTAAATCTTTTTCTTTGCGTAACATGACTGAGATAAAATTCATTTTTTTATAATAAACTCCACCTTTTCGGGATTCAATTTTACAGAACGTATTTCGGAAGGATATTTCAGCAACTGTACTTTTAATTTGGTACTTCCCTGCTCAATTTTTGAATAATCCACTACTGCACGAAACTGCAATGCATTTATTTTTTCATAATTCTCAAAGGCAACATGATACTTTACAGTTACTTTATCAGGAAAAATTTTTAAGCCGTATCCTCGAGGCAAATTTTCAATTTCTATAGGTAGTTCACTAGTTCCTTCCGTATATTTTGTTGCGTTTACCAGTACCTGAACAGTAGAATGTGATAAGTCAACCATTTTTATGTCAGGTGTTTTCATAATATTCAGTTTTAAAGAAAGAGAATCATTTACACCTTTTAAAGTTACAGGTTCTGCTTCAACATAATTAATTTTATTTACAACATCCGCAGCCCCGGAAATAGTTATGTAATCAGGAATAACTTTTACAGAATCTGATTGCTGGTATTGTTTATCAAAATCGATCTTTAAATTCGTTTTCACAGGAACTTTCCGGGCTACTTTTTTATTAAAATTCAGAAATATTGAATCAGGATATACCTTTATCACCTTAATATCATTATCAAATTGCGCTGTTATTTTGTCAGTTCTTGAATTAGTAAGCAGATAATAATGATTTTTTACGGGTAATGATTTTGAATCTTTTATATCAATCAATACCGTTTCTTTTTTATGTTTTAATTTATAGATGAATATATTAAAACCACTCGAACGTATTTCAATATCAATGGTTGAAGGTAAAGGGTTAGCAATTACTTTATCGGCAGGTGAATTGATATAGGATACCGGGAACCTCAGCTCAATGGTGTATTCCTTTGAAAGCGACATCAACAGCCAGAAGAATGCTGAGACAATAACACAAAATAAAAAGGTTATCAGTCGCCTGTTCAGACGTATTCCTTTTTTTTCGGCAGGGCCGTTATTAAGAAAGGGGATTCTCATCGGCTTCTCCTTTCAAAAAAATAATTGAAAGCAGTAAGGATTGTTTTAAGGGTATTGTAACAAACGTTCTTATTTCTGCTCACTTCCCAATAGTGTGGATGAGTCCATAGAAACAGCGTTTTTCTCAACTTTGAGTTTGTGTCCCCCCTCAACTTCAATAATAAATGTGGTTTCCTGTACATCCACTATTTTTCCATGAATACCACCAATAGTAACAATCTTATCACCTTTTGCTATATTCTCACGAAATTTTTTCTGTTCCTTTGATTTTTTTAGTTGCGGACGAATCATAAAAAAATAAAATACTACGATAATCAAAATTAAAGGGATAAACTGTGCTATGCCAGCACCCTGGCCGCCACCTGTCATTAATAAAATAGTTAATTGGTTCATTGATTATTTGGTTTATTAGTTTATTAGTTCACGGGGTTATTAGTTTTATTCTGTTCTTTTTTATTCCGCTTGGTTTGCAATATCATACATCAATATATCCCCACATTGGTATATCAGTATATTGTTATATCAGTAATCGGTATATCCGCACATCAGGCATATCAATCTTTCTCCGGCACATCAATAGTTGCATTAATGGTTAATATTTTAGTACTTGGATTACAGTTTGTAGTAAGTGTTACTGTTTTTTGTACTACACCCGACTTACCTTCACTATCAAATACCACATCAATCTTAGATTCTTCGCCAGGTTTAACAGCTCCTTTAGGATATGTGGGGACAGTACAACCACAACTACCTTGTGCATTAGAAATTACAAGCTCTGAACCACCTGTATTTTTAAATACAAAAGAATAGGAAACTTTTTCACCCTGCGTTATTCGGCCAAAATCATGGTTTTCCTCAATGAATACCATTGCAGGTGCCGAACCGGGCTGAGCAGCCGTACCCAAAGCTGTTGAAGGCACGTTAATTACATCCGTTGAAATTTTTTCCTGCTCCTCTTTTTTAGCGTCATTAGTACATGCCACCAGTATAGTAAACATAGAGGCAACAAAAATAAACTTTCTCATTGGTTACAGATAACAAATTATCATGAATTTATGGAAACTGAATTATTTATTTTAATTTATTGTTTGTTAATTACTTGCCAACTGCCAACTGCCTATTGAATTTTACTCCATCAATCCTCTTCCTGTTTTTTTAATCTTATTTTCAGCCTTAAAATCAGCAATCAACTTATCTAAAATGCCATTAATAAATACCTTACTTTTGGGAGTACTGTATATTTTAGATATTTCAATAAACTCATTTAAGGTTACTTTAACAGGGATGTTAGAGAAACAGAGTGCCTCTGTAATCGCCATTTGCATAAGTAAAACATCCATCATGGCTATACGTTCTACTTCCCAGTTTTTTGTTTTTTCTCCAATTAGTTTTTTAGTTTCTTCGTCTTTTATTGCTGTTTGACGAAATAACTCTTTTACAAACTGTTCATCCTCTTCCCTGTCCTTATATAAAGGTAATAAAGCAAAATCAGGTGCAGCAGCTTCTTTGAAAGATTCAATCGTTTTTACAATCATTGGATTAACAAGATAAATATCATCTCCCCAATACAAATTCTTTTCCTCATAAAAATGATTCAGCAATTCAAAATCTGCAATATGCTCTTTAAAAATTTCAACAACAAAGTTTCGATGTGTTTTATATGAATCGTCAGACACGTTCATATACTTGCTATATTCATCGCTTGCCCTTATGGTGTTAAATATTTTTTTTACCAGCTCAAATTCATTGTTCCAGTTGATTTTACGGTTATTCATTTCCCGTTTCAGGTGAATATTCTCAGCAAGCTGGTGAATGAATTTGTTTTCAATAAATTTTAGACTGGGATTCAAATCCTCTTTAGTTGGAAGCCTTTTATTTCTGGCTTCTTCAATCAGAGTAGCAGCAACATGCCTCAACTCTACCAATAAAGCCAGTTGATAAATATAGAGATCATAAATTTTATCTATGCCATTAAACAGCTCCCGCTCACTCCTCGGCAAATCCCTGTTATCAGACTGAAAAAATGCATACAAAGCCTGCATTATTTTTATCCTTATATACCTTCTGTTTAACATCTGCGAATAACTAAATTTAACAGTGGGGGCTTTAAAACCCCAGCTTCACCTTACCCATATCAGCAATACGCTTTTCAGCCAAACGGTTGGCTGCCATATAAGTAGGAATATTCTGCTCTTTAGCCACTTTAAAAATATTTAATGTAGTCTGGTAGATTTTTTCAGCATGTGACAATGACCGTTCACGGTTGTATCCCTCAAGTTCATAGTATACATTAATAATTCCACCGGCATTTACAACAAAATCAGGAGCATATAGAATTCCTTTTTCTATTACCATTTTACCATGCACATTCTCATCGGCAAGCTGATTATTAGCCGAACCACATATAATAGAGCATTTTAAACGGTTAAGTGTATCTGTATTTACTGTTGCTCCCAATGCACATGGGGCATAAATGTCCATACTCATATCGTATAACTTATCAGAAGTAACTACTTCAGCACCTGTTTCTTTTGAAACAGCCTTTAAACGCTCTTCATTGATATCATTGATATATACTTTAGCACCATCTTTCACTAAATAATTTACCAGACTTTCACCTACATTGCCAATTCCCTGTACTACAATTTTTTTACCAGCCACACTATCATTACCTGACAGCTCTTTTACCGAAGCCTTCATGGAAAGATACACACCATAGGCTGTAACAGGTGACGGGTCACCACTTCCACCCATGTTTACAGGCAAACCGGTAACATAGTCCGTTTCCATTTTAATGTATTCCATATCTTTGGTGTTAATACCTACATCTTCTGCGGTAATATATTTACCAGACAAACTGTTGATAAACTTACCAAACCTGCGCATCAATGCTTCACTTTTTTGTGTTTTTGAATCACCTATAATCACTGCTTTTCCACCACCCAAGTTAAGACCGGCCAAAGATGATTTATATGTCATACCTCTTGAAAGCCTTAAGGCATCAGTGATTGCCTCCATCTCATTTTTATAAGCCCACATACGGGTTCCACCCAGACTGGGCCCTAAAACAGTATTATGTATAGCAACAATAGCTTTTAAGCCTGTTTCATTATCATTACAAAATACCAGTTGCTCATGATTATTCAATGTCATTTGTTCAATTACCGGATTCTCTGCTATTGGAGAATTTTTTATATCCTGAACCTGTATCATAAAATATAATTGTTTTGAAATAATATATCCTGACGCTTTTTATTGAGTATTTTTATCCCGTTTTTGTTATCATCCCCCATTTACATCACTTACAATAATTATTCGGGCGGACAAAAGTAACCAAAATAGCGAACACTCATAGAAGAAAATTAAATTTTACCTTGAAATAGCCATCCCGAATTTTCTTCGGAACCAACCGAAAATAAATATGGCGTATTCCATACGATCGCTAAAAACAAATTATTTACGTATGAAATCACTCAAACATATTAACAAATATTTCTACAAATACCGATGGAGGTTACTGTTGGGAGTTGTATTTGTTGGTATTTCCAATTACTATGCGATAGACAGCTTTACCTATGCCCGGGAAGCTGTTGATTTTATAAAGAACAATCTGAATGGCGATAAAGGGTTGTTAGTGAGCCAGTTATCAAAATACGCATTACTAATAGTGGGGGTAGCTGTAATAAGCGGGGTATTTTTATTCCTAACACGCCAAACCATTATTGTAATGTCGCGATTAATTGAATATGATCTTAAAAATGAGATATATGCCAAATACCAGCAGTTAGACATGGCTTTTTACAAACGCAACAATACAGGTGACATGATGAACCGCATCAGTGAGGATGTAAGCCGTGTACGTATGTACATTGGCCCTGCTGTGATGTATTTTTTAAACACCGGCTTCCGCTTTATACTTATCATTACAGCCATGCTGCGGGTAAATCCCCAGCTTACATTATATGTATTGATTCCTTTACCCTTTTTGGTGGTTTCAATATACATTGTTAGCAGAAAAATCAACCTTAAAAGCACAGAAATACAGGAACAACTATCAGGCATAACTACACATACACAAGAAGCCTTTTCCGGAATTCGTGTTTTAAAAGCCTATGGACGCGAAAACTACTCCATCGGCAAATTTCAACATGAAAGTGAAACTTATAGAAAACGTACTATGGGTTTGGTAGAAGTTGAATCTTTATTTCAACCGATTATGATGCTGCTTATTGGCATAAGCAGCATCTTTATTTTATATATTGGGGGAAAACTGGCTATTGCAGGAGAAATAAGTTATGGCAACATTGTAGAATTTATTCTGTATATAAATGCCTTAACATGGCCTATTACCTCCCTGGGCTGGGTAACTTCGCTGATTCAACGGGCAGCAGCTTCGCAAACACGTATCAATCAGTTTTTGCAGACACAACCCGAAATAGTTAATACCTCCACACAAAAAACAACAATTGAAGGAAATATTGAATTTAAAAACGTTAGCTTTACTTATCCCGATTCTGGTATCCGGGCACTGAGCAATGTTTCATTTAAAATAACAAAGGGCAGCTCACTCGCAATTTTTGGCCGCACAGGTGCCGGCAAATCTACTATTGCCAGCCTTATTTGCCGGCTATATGCACCCGACTCAGGAGAACTATTAATTGATAATAAAAATATCCGGGAACTCAATCTTAATGATATTCGCTCTCAAACAGGATATGTACCCCAGGAAGTGTTTCTGTTTTCAGATACTATTGCAAACAATATCAGTTTTGGTCTTGATGAAAATAAAAGTGTTAACAAGGAACGAATTGAACAAGCCGCCAGAAATGCTGCTATTTATTCTAATATTATGGATTTTCCTGAAAAGTTTGAAACCATTATTGGAGAACGGGGTATTACGCTTTCAGGAGGTCAAAAACAACGCATCTCTATTGCCCGTGCCATTATAAAAGAACCTGAATTATTAATTTTTGACGATTGCCTTTCAGCCGTTGATACTGAAACAGAAGAAGAAATACTAAATAACCTGAAACAGGTAATGAAAGGCCGTACTTCTATTATCATCAGCCACCGGGTATCTTCCGTAAAAAATGTTGACCATATTATTGTACTTGAACAAGGACAAATTATAGAACAAGGCAACCACCAGGAGCTGATTAATAAAAAAGGAATTTATGCTGAACTACACAGACTACAGCAACTGGCTGATATTATTGAAGAATAAGCAATTCTCCCAAAAAGGCTTCAAGTCTTGTCAGTGGTATAAAAAAGAGATACATCATGGCATATAAGGTATTTAGTCCTAACATGCCGGTAATTATCACATTTTTATCCATAACTATAAAAAGTTATTAACAAGTCTTGTTTTTCAGTTTTTTTTTACAAAAATTTGCCAAATTAATTAATACAAACGATAAACAATAGAATTACAACGATGGAAGAAGGATTTGAAAAAAATGAGGCAGACAGAGAAGAGATTTTCTCTAAAGCTGTAAGAGCTGGGAAAAGAACTTATTTTTTTGATGTGAAAAGCACCAAAGGAAATGATTATTACCTGACCATTACTGAAAGTAAAAAACGTTTCAGTGATGATGGTAAATTCTTTTACGAAAAACACAAACTGTTTTTATACAAAGAAGATTTTGAAAAATTTGCTGAGGGCTTAACAGAAGTAATTGCCCATATCAAATCTATTTCTCCTGCAAGTGAAGGCAATCATCCAACAGACATAAGAGCTGCTGCAGTAGCTGCATCTGCCGCAAAAGGCAATGGAAGCTTCTCAGATGTGAGCTTTGAAGATTTAGATAAATAAACTATAACTTATTAAGAATAATTGAAATTCTGAGGTTTATATCTCACACATATAAGCCTTGGAATTGCTTCTTATTGCTACCCCCTACTCAAAATCCTTATACAACAAATATTTTTTACGAACCGTTTTAAACTTTTTTATCCCTTCCTGCCAACTGTTACGTATCTCCGCTTCACTCACTCCATCTTTTATTTGTTTTTGCAGTGTGGCATTACCAGCATGATAATTAAAGTTTTCATCAAAAAAAGTAGATTTATCAGGTGTGTTTTTATAGGTACCTAACAACCAGAACAAATAAATCTTTTTTGTATCCTTCATATATTCCTTCCCAAATTCATACAGATTAAAGCCATGACAAAGCTGCCCGTTATATTTAGGATTCATTGCACCACTCTGTGGTTTAGGTGTAAATGAATAAGTAGTTTGCTGTAACTCAGGATGCCCAATTACCTGAAAGGGCATGTCTGTTCCTCTGCCCACAGAAACTACTGTTCCTTCAAATAATCCAAGGCTTGGATACAAATATACCGATGCCATATTGGGTAAATTAGGTGAAGGACGGATAGGTAATTCATAAAAATCAGAATGTGTATAATTAACCAATGTAATCAATTTTAAATTACATTTTACTCCGCTTTTTAACCACCCTTCTCCATTGATCATTTGTGCATATTCGCCAATGGTCATGCCATAGACAATGGGTACAGGATGTAAGCCCAGAAAAGACTTATAGGAATCTTCCATTACCGGGCCATCAATATAATAACCATTAGGATTAGGACGATCAAGCACAATCAACAACTTATTATTCTCTGCACACGCTTCCATAATGTAGTGCAGTGTTGACAAATAGGTATAAAAGCGGACCCCTACATCCTGTATATCAAAAATAACAACATCAATATCCTTTAAATCATTGAGCGATGGCTTTTTGTTTTTTCCATACAATGAAATAATAGGCAAATTTGTTTTAGCATCTTTATAGGTTTTTACTTTTTTACCGGCATCAACCAATCCACGAAAACCGTGCTCAGGACAAAATACTTTTTTAACATTCACACCCAAGGCAACCAGACTATCTATAAGGTGTGTTTGTTTTATGACAGAAGATTGGTTTGCTGCCACAACTACAGCCTTCCCTTTCAGCAATGGCAAATATTCTTCTGTACGGTCTGCCCCTACTCGTATATCATTAATAGTTTTTACGCTGTTTTCAACCTGTATAATACCTTGTGCAATCGTATTCAAGGCTGTTACAATACTTATAAATAGTATAATAATCCTATACGTTTTCATCTTTATATAGTATTTTTGTTTCAGTCGAAGTATAATTCGTAACATTTAACGGTCAAAACTAATAGAAATTTTGAATACAGAACGTTTCATTGCCAAACGAATTATTTTTGGTGATGGTAGTAATAATCAATTATCCCACCCTATTGTTCGTATTTCAGTGATAGGTATTGCATTAGGGCTGGCAGTAATTATACTTACAGTTGCGGTTGTTACGGGTTTTCAAAATGAAATCCGCAATAAATTAATTGGATTTGGCTCACATATACAAATTACTAACTATGATAATAATACAAGCGATGAGCCACAGCCTGTCAGCAGACAGCAATCTTTTTTAACTGAACTACAGAGCAATCAGGACATTAGCCATATCCAGGTATATGCTACCAAAAGTGGTATTATAAAAACCAAAACAGATAATGAAGGGGTTTTACTGAAAGGAATTGATAAAGATTATGACTGGAAATTTATCAATCAAAATTTAAAAGAAGGAGAAACATTCGCCATAAGTGATACCGGCTTGTCACGCAACATTATTATCTCTAAATACTTAGCCAACAAACTCGGGTTGAAGTTAAAAGATAAAATGATTATTTATTTTTTAACTCAAAAAAAGGATAGTATCTCTACTCAATATGAGCAGCGCGTGAAAGTTTTTTATATCTCCGGAATATATGAAACCGGATTTGAAGATATTGACAAACACCTTGTTCTGGTTGATATCAAACAAATTCAAAAACTCAATTACTGGAACCAGAACCAGGTTGGCGGGTTTGAGATTGCGATAAAGGATTATAAAAAAATTGATAAACTGGGCGAGGAGATAAATGATAAAGTTGGACAGGATTTAATAGCCCAAACTATAAAACAAATAAATCCAACTATTTTTTCCTGGCTGGATTTATTAGATGTAAATGCAATCATTGTAATTGTATTGATGATTGTTGTTGCCGGTATTAATATGATTTCTGCCCTGCTGGTATTGATTCTTGAACGCACTAATATGATTGGTATTTTAAAAGCTTTGGGTGCAAAAAACAGAAGCATCCAGAAGATATTTCTGTACAATGCAGCTTACTTAATCAGTAAAGGTTTACTATATGGAAATAGTATAGCTATTGTAATTGCATTTTTTCAACAACAATTTGGCATTTTTAAACTTGACCAAACCACCTATTATGTTTCTGTAATCCCAATCAATTTAAATATCCTGTACATTATAGTGTTGAATATAGGAACACTTATCTGTTGCATGTTAATGCTGATTATTCCAAGTTTTATCATCTCAAAAATTACTCCGGTTAAAGCAATTAGGTTTAGCTAATATACTGAACGAATAGATTTGCTGATTGCAAACTGTTCGGCTGAGCCCACCGAAGCCTCGTTCAGTCGAGGTATAACATTTTTTTGTATCTTTTTTTTATATATTACATTATGATATCAAATCAATACCCGATGCCAATGTTTTTCCCTCGCACCATTTTATCACTGATGCTTTTGATTATCCCAACATCTCTTTTTCCTCAGGCAAAGCCAGTAACATCAACTTCTACAGTTATGTCTGCTCAAAGGCTTGCAGAAACCAATTGCGATTGCAAAAATGCAATCAAAATAAACATTAATAAAGTCACTACATATGGTCTTACCAGGCCGCCTGCCGGTGCCGGAGTTATTAATGAAATAGGGGTTAACAGCAAATCGAATAAATTCAATTTTGAGGAGGAGCATAATTCATCGTGGTATCTGTTAAATATCCATTTTGACGGGGAATTTGTATTTGAAATTATTCCTCAGGACAGCAGCAACGATTATGATTTTTTGTTGTATAAATACACTGATACAAGCTTTTGTAATGCCTTAGTAAAAAAAGCACTAAAGCCGGTTCGCTCTAATTTATCGAGAAGTAACCTGGCAATAAAAGGATATACAGGTTTATCCACTGATGCAAAAGATGAATTTGTGGGTCAGGGGGTAAAAGAGGAATGGTCTAGGTCAATACAAGTTACAAAAGGCGATAAATATGTGTTAGTACTTGACAATGTTTATCCAAACGGACTAGGACATACCATTAAGTTTAACTATATAAAGCAGGTTACTATTTCGGGAATGGTTGTTGGTTCTGACAGCCTGCCTCTAAAGGCTGAAGTGGTTCTGAACGACAATAACGGTGCACCGTTGAAAGAAATAATCACCGGCAATGATGGCAAATATTCATTTACAGTGGGTTTGAAAGAGAACTTAAATTATTCAATTGTTTTTTCATCCGATAGCAGCTTTATTGCTGCAAATACAATAAATACAACGCAACTCTTAAAAACAAAGTCATTTACCGATATTAAAACGGTTCTTCCAAGGTTAAAAAAAGGCGAGAAATACAAAATTTACAGTATTAACTTTTATGGAGATACGGCTATACTATTACCGGAAAGCTACCCTTCGGTGGAAGCACTTTATAAGTTGATGAAAAAAAATAAAAAAATGTTCATTCGTATCGAAGGACATGTCAATGGCAGCGGCCGCGAAAGAGATCCGAGCTTTAACCAAAATCTTTCCGATAGGCGTGCACAAACAGTTTCTAATTATTTGACAAGTAAGGGAATAGAACCAGAACGTATAAAAACAATCGGCTTTTCTGATAAAATGATGGTTTATCCAAATCCTAAAAATGAAAAAGAAGCCTCAGCAAACAGAAGAGTCGAAATAAATGTGCTTTCAATCGAATAAAAACATAATTTCAATCTTCATTTGAAAAGGATTTTAAACAAACTACCGCTCTTAAATCACAACTCATGTTAAAATAAAACATCTTTTTCAAAATTTTGTATTTTTACAATACTTTTATCCCTACAAAATGAAAACTGAAAATAATTACCTCGAAATCCCTATTTTACCAGACAGTATGAGAAAAGCCAGCAATAACATCCTTGAAACTATTGGTAACACTCCATTAGTTCGTATCAATACTATTACAAAAGACCTTAAAGCCATTGTGTATGCCAAAGTAGAAACCTTTAACCCCGGCAACTCCATAAAAGACCGTATGGCCTTGAAAATGATTGAAGTTGCTGAAAAAGACGGCCGTTTAAAACCGGGAGGAACCATCATTGAAGGTACCAGCGGAAATACAGGTATGGGATTAGCCATTGCCGCCATTATTAAAGGCTATAAATGTATTTTTACCACCACCGATAAGCAATCAAAAGAAAAAGTAGATGCTTTACGCGCATTTGGTGCCGATGTTATTGTTTGTCCTACCAATGTTGAACCTGAAGACTCCCGCTCTTATTATTCAGTTTCATCAAGATTGGAAAAAGAAATCACCAACGCATGGAAGCCAAATCAATACGACAATCTGAGTAATTCTCAGGCACATTATGAACAAACCGGCCCTGAAATATGGGAACAAACGGAGGGTAAAATCACTCATCTTGTTGTTGGTGTTGGAACGGGTGGAACTATCTCTGGTACAGGACGTTACCTGAAAGAAAAAAATCCTGATATAAAAGTTTGGGGTATTGATACGTATGGTTCGGTATTCAAGAAATACAAAGAAACCGGGATTTTTGACAAAAATGAAATTTATCCTTACATCACAGAAGGTATTGGTGAAGATTTTTTACCTCAAAATGTTGATTTTGATGTGATTGACCGTTTTGAAAAGGTAACGGATAAAGATGCTGCCATGATGACCCGTGAAATCACTAAAAAAGAAGGCATCTTTGCAGGTAACTCAGCAGGCTCAGCTATGGCTGGTTTAATGCAGCTTAAAGATGAATTAAAAGAAGGCGATGTGGTAGTTGTTATCTTTCACGATCATGGTACACGTTATCTCGGCAAAATGTATAACGATGAATGGATGATGGAAAAAGGCTTCTTTGATAAAAAAGGATTAGAAGCCAAAGACCTTGTTAATAATAACACCAATGGTAAATTAATCACCGTTGAAAGCAACGATAGCATAGCAAATGCTGTAAAGCTGATGAATAAAACGGATATCTCACAGATACCTGTTACAAGCGGAGGACGAATTGTTGGTTCATTGAATGAAAGTTTGTTGTACTCTAAAATTATTGCAAACCCTGAAATAAAAAACCAGACAATAGAAACCATCATGCAACCGGCATTTCCATTTGTTGATATTTCTGCACCTATAGATTCACTTTCAGCAATGATTACCGATCAAAACCCGGCTGTTTTAGTACGCGATTTTAAATTAGACAAAACATATATCATCACACGGTCTGATATCGTTAATGCATTAACCAAATAATTACAGAATTTTAATGCTGAAACGCTGTGGACTGAATAATGTATTTACAACGCTCACAGAACGTTATCCAAAAGTTAGTGCCGAACAAATTGCTGAAGCTAAACCTGAGCTCATTTTACTTTCTTCTGAACCCTATCCTTTTAAAGAAAAACATATACAGGAGTTTCAGGCAATATGTCCAAATGCTAAAATAATGATAGTTGATGGCGAACTGTTTTCATGGTACGGCTCCCGCTTATTACAAGCCCCCTCCTATTTTGAGAAATTATTTACCAATCATTAAGGGTGTATGACAAATTGTACAATTAAGAGTTTTAGCATCTTTTCTTTTATTATTCTATGTGCTTGACCTCACCCTATATCCCTCTCCTTATAAAGGAGAGGGACTTGTGTTCTATGATGTTTCCCCTCTCCTTTATAAGGAGAGGGGTTGGGGGTGAGGTTTATGCAGAATGGAATTTGTCATACACCTCATTATTCCTAATCATTAAAAGTTGTATATTTGCAGGAATTTTAACCCATAAAATTCAATTCTGTGCCTACATTTTCTCCTCCAAAAAACAGTCACAAAAAACAAATCAATAAACTTATGCCATTAGATTCCGGTAAATTCATAGGTGAAGGCCTTACCTATGATGATGTACTTTTAGTACCTGCATATTCAGAGGTACTTCCACGTGAAGCGGATACCGCTTCCTATTTTACAAAAAAAATAAAACTGAATACTCCTCTTGTTTCCGCAGCTATGGATACGGTTACAGAACATCAGCTTGCCATTGCTATTGCACGGGAAGGAGGAATTGGAGTGCTGCATAAAAATATGACCATACAGCAACAGGCTGATCAGGTACGCAAAGTAAAACGTTCTGAAAGCGGAATGATAATGAATCCCGTTAAATTGGCTGAAAATGCTATTGTTGCAGATGCCTTAGAACTCATGAAGGAATTTAAAATTGGTGGAATTCCTGTTGTAAATGCCGAAAATAAGCTGATAGGCATTGTTACCAACCGTGATTTGCGCTTTGAACATAATCATAAACGACCAATAAAAGAAATTATGACCAGCAAAGATCTGGTTATTGCTAAAGAAGGAACCGACTTAAAGAAAGCCGAACAAATACTTCAGCATTATAAAATTGAAAAATTACCTGTTGTTGATAAAAATGGCAGATTGGTAGGCCTCATCACCTATCGGGATATTATTAAAGTAAAAGTGCATCCTAATGCCAATAAAGATAACTTAGGTCGTTTGCGTGTAGCTGCGGCCGTTGGTATTACGGCAGATATACTTGAACGTGTTGGGGCATTGGTAAAATCAGATGTAGATGCTATTGTTATTGATACTGCTCATGGCCATTCTAAAGGAGTAATTGATACTTTAAAAAAAGTAAAGAAAAAATTTCCTGATTTACAGGTTGTGGTAGGCAATATTGCTACCCCTGAAGCCGCATTACTTCTGGCAAAAGCAGGTGCTGATGCGATTAAAGTAGGCATAGGGCCTGGCTCTATATGCACAACACGTGTTATAGCAGGGGTTGGGGTTCCGCAATTAACAGCCATACTTAATGTTGCAAAAGCATTAAAAGGAAAAAATGTCCCTGTAATTGCTGATGGTGGTATCCGATTTACCGGTGATATTGTAAAAGCGTTAGCAGCAGGAGCCAGCTCTGTAATGATGGGCTCCATGTTTGCCGGTGTTGAAGAATCACCTGGTGAAAATATCATTTTTGAAGGACGCAAATTCAAATTATACCGTGGAATGGGGTCTATTGAAGCCATGCAACAAGGTTCAAAAGACCGTTATTTCCAGGATGCAGAAGATGATATTAAAAAGTTAGTGCCCGAAGGTATTTCAGGAAGAGTACCGGTAAAAGGAAGTCTTTCTGAAGTTATCTACCAATTTATAGGTGGTCTGCGTGCAGGTATGGGATATTGCGGAGCCAGAAATATTACTGCTTTACAAAATGCACAATTTATACGTATAACCAATGCCGGCATACGTGAAAGCCATCCACACGGAGTTATTATTTCACGCGAAGCTCCGAATTATAGCAGGTAGATATTATTGGTTCATTGGTTCATTAAACAATTGAACCAATGAACTAAACTGCTTAACAAATTTTAACAAAACCGCTCTGAACTATTCAAAGCGGTTTTATTTTGATACATCGTAATAATAGCTACATTTGTTACCCAAAATAAAAAAACATTCAATATGAATAAAGGAACTTTTGCAAAATCATTACTACTTCCATTTGCGCTACTCGCATTAAATACTGTTACAGCTCAGACAAAAAATAAAGATGCTATACTTATGACCGTAGGACAGAGTAAAGTTACTGTAGCTGAGTTTGAAAATGTATATAAGAAAAACAATACAAAAGAAGCTGCAAATGATGTCAAATCGTTAAATGATTATGTGGATTTGTTTGTCAATTTTAAACTGAAAGTAAAAGAAGCAGAAGAAATGCGGCTGGATACTGCCAAAGCATTTAAAGATGAGTTGGCAGGATATCGTAAACAGCTTGCTCAGCCTTATTTAACCGATAAAGATGTGAATGAAAAGTTGCTAAAAGAAACCTATGACCGTTTGCAGGAAGATGTTCATGCGTCTCACATCCTTGTAAGAGTATCGGAGAGTGCTTTGCCTAAAGATACTTTAGATGCCTACACTAAAATCATGAAAATACGTACCCGTATTTTAAAAGGAGAGGATTTTAATAAAGTAGCAACTGAAAAAGGTGTTTCAGATGACCCTTCTGCCAAAGATAATGGAGGTGATTTAGGTTACTTTACAGCCTTACAAATGGTGTATCCATTTGAAACAGCTGCATATAATACTAAAGTTGGCGATGTTTCAATGCCTGTTCGTACACGTTTCGGATACCATATTATTAAGGTAAGCGATAGAAGAAAAGCACAAGGTGAAGTGTTTGTAGCTCATATTATGGTAAAAACACCACCCAATATGTCAAAAGATGATTCAATAAATGCACATGCTAAAATCACTGAAATTTATAATAAGTTAAAAACAGGCGCTAAATTTGAAGAGCTGGTTACTCAATTCTCTGATGATAAAACATCAGCTAAAAAAGGAGGCGAACTGATGTGGTTTGGAACCAACAAAATGCCTATAGAGTTCGAAAAAACTTCTTTTGCACTAAAAAATAAAAATGATATTTCCGAACCCGTTAAAACTAAATACGGCTGGCATGTGATTAAATTAATTGACAGACGAGGTCTGACTTCATTTGAAAATATGAAAGGAGAGCTTAAGGACAAAGTAACTAAGGACTCGCGTTCACAAGCCGGACGAGCCTCTTTAATTGCAAAAATAAAGGCTGAATATAAATTCAAAGAAAGTATTCCTGCACGTGACGAATTTTATACTATAACCGATTCTACTGTATTTGAAGGCACCTGGGATAAAGCCAAAGCCGCATCATTGAAAAAAACATTATTTAACCTTAATGATAAATTATTCACCCAAACTGACTTTGCCAATTATATAGCAACGCACCAGAACAAACGCCCTAAAATGGATACTAAAATGCTTATCAACCAGATATATAAACAGTTTGTTGATGAAACAACCATTACTTATGAAGAATCGCGCTTAGACCAAAAATATCCTGAGTTCAAAGCTTTAATGGATGAATACCATGACGGCATTTTACTGTTTGAACTAACTGACCGAAAAGTGTGGTCAAAAGCAGTAAAAGATACTACCGGTGCAAAAGCGTTTTATGAAAAAAATAAAAATAACTATATGTGGGAAGAACGTGCTGATGCCACTGTTTACAGTTGCTCCGATGCAAAAGTAGCACAACGGGTACGCAAATTATTGGATGATAAAAAGAAAAAATCAGAAAAAGATATACTGGCAGAAGTAAACAAAGACTCACAATTGAACCTTCAAACTGAAAACCGCTTGTTTAGCAAAGGCGAAAATGAATTTGTTGACAAAAACTGGAAAGCTGGCACTTCTGCAGATATAAACTCTGATAAAGACAAAAAAATTATAATTGTTGTTGTTAATAAAATAGTTCCCCCAAGCCCTAAATCATTCCAGGACGCACGTGGAGCCATTACTGCTGACTATCAGAATTACTTGGAAAAAGAATGGCTTGCGGAATTAAGGAAAAAATATGTAGTAACTATTGATAAAAACGTTCTTGCCACCATCAAATAATCACCATTTTAGCCCGCTTACTAATCCATATATCTCTGTAAACAAGCCTGTTGATTTCAACAACAGGCTTGTTTACAGAACATCCTTACCTGCCTTTAGAAATCTATTTATCAAAACCGGATTAGGAGGATTTATTTGTTTATTGTTCATTTCATGTACCGATAAAAATACAAAAGAGGAAAACCGTAAGGTGGTTGCACGTGTTTATAGCACCTACTTAAATGAAGATAATATACAAGATATAGTTCCTAAGGGCACTTCAACAAAAGACAGTTTAGAGCTTGTTAAAAAATATATTGACAATTGGATACGTGAAACATTAGTTATTCAAAAAGCGGAAGACAATCTTTCCGATGCACAAAAAAATGTAGAAAAACAACTGCAGGATTATCGTAACTCTTTGATTACTTATACTTATGAGAAAGAACTGGTGAAACAAAAATTAGATACTACAGTAACTAATGAAGAAATAGAACAATATTACAATACGAATAAGAGTAATTTTGAGTTGAAGGATAATATCATCAAAGTAATCTACATTAAAGTCAATAAAAAGGCTCCGGGTATCAATAAATTAGAAAAATGGTATAAATCGGATAATACTAAAGACAAACAGCAACTTGCAGAGTATTGCCATCAGTTTGCCGAGAATTTTTACTTAGATGATAATTCATGGCTTTTATTTGATGATCTGCTAAAAGAAATTCCGATTCAAACCTATAATAAAGAATTATTTTTGCAGAATAACAGATTGGTAGAAGTAAGTGATTCTGTATTTAACTATTACTTAAATATCAAAGGATTTAAAATACGTAACAGCACCTCTCCTTTAAGTTTTGAAAAAGACAACATAAAAAATATCATTTTGAATAAACGTAAATTACAACTCATTACTAAAATGAAAGAAGATATTTATAATGATGCATTGAATAACCAGGATATAGAAATTTATATTAATGATAACACAAAAAAATAAAAAGAGACCGCTCATAATCCCCCTCCCAATGAAAAAGAACCCGGGCTCTCTGTATATCATTTGGATTTTAGCTTGCGCGTTGCTTCTCCTCCCATTTGGAGAAACCGGGAGGAGCTTCGCCCAAGGTGCAATCATTGACCGTGTTATTGCTGCTGTTGGAACCAATATTATTCTGCAATCAGAACTGGAATCACAATACCAGCAAATGATTGTTGCACAGGAAACCACAAATGATAACTCTCGCTGCAAACTACTGGAAGATTTACTATATCAAAAACTATTATTGGCACAGGCACAAAAAGACAGCCTTTACCCTACCGATGCACAAGTAGACCAGGAACTCGACAGACGTATGAACTACTATATACAGCAATTAGGTTCCGAAGAACGTTTTGTTGCTTTCTATGGTAAATCAGTAGATGATTATAAAGCCGAGTTAAGAGAAAAAATTCGTGATATTGTAATGGCTCAACAAATGCAAAGCAAAGTAACTGGTGATATTAGTGTTACCCCTAATGATGTGAGAGCATACTACAACAGTATTCCTGAAGATTCTATCCCATTAATTAATGCCGAAGTTGAGGTTGGCCAAATCGTAAAAAAACCTAAAGTAACCCCGGAAGCAAAAAAAGAAGCCAAAACCAAAATTGAAAATATACGTGAACGTATCATGAAAGGTGAAAGCACCTTTCCTGCTATGGCTGCCTTATATTCTGAAGATCCCGGCTCTGCGAGCAAAGGAGGCTTATATGAACATATTCAGCGCGGACAGTTTGTTCCGGAATGGGATGCATGGGCGTTTAAACTTAAACCGAACGAAATAAGTGAAGTATTTGAAACTGTTTACGGTTATTTTATCATTCAGCTTATTGAACGCAGAGGCGATGAAGTAGATGCCCGCAGTCTGTTAATCGCTCCAAAGACAGAGGCAATTGATTTATTAAAAGCCAAACAAGCATTAGATACTATTCATACCAAACTACTCACAGATACAATCAACTTTTCTGATGCAGCAGCTAAATACTCTGATGATGAAGAAAGCAAAAACAGCGGAGGATTGATTGTTAACCCATTTTCTGGTGCAACACGTTTTCAGATGGATGAAATTGGTCAATATGACCAAAATGTGGCTTTTGCTATCGACAAACTGAAAGTAGGTGAGTTCACTAAGCCTATGCCTATGGCCGGACATGATGGAAAACAAGCTTACCGTATTTTGTATTTAAAAACCAGAACTGCCCCTCATCGTGCTAATCTTACAGATGATTATCAAAAAATACAAGCTATTGCACTTGCTAAGAAACAGCAGGAAGCCATACAAAAATGGATAAAAAGAAAATCAGTTGATACCTTTATCCGCATTGCTGATGATTATAAAAATTGTAATTTTAACAATAAATGGGTTAATTAGTTGAGGGCCGGATCAAAACTCATAACGCGAATCATGCGTCCCGTTTTACAACAGGGGCAGCCATCCATATCAAAGCAAGCTTTATTTTTGTAATTTGCTATTTTGGTCAATGGTTACACGCTCTACAAATTTTGTACACTATCATTTGAGGAGCAATAAGAATCGAATAACATTATCAAAACATGCGAAAATTACAAGTTTTGATAATTCATTTCGTATCTTTGCCTTATGACTAATTACACAAATCGTAAGGAATACATAGACAAACTGCTATCTTACAAAGACAAAGACCTCATAAAAGTGGTAAGCGGTTTACGTAGATCGGGCAAAAGCACCTTACTGGAACTTTACCGTGAGCAGTTACTCAAACAAGGTGTGGGCAAACGTCAAATACAATTCTACAACTTTGAATTACCCGAAAATTACTTAGACAAATCATGGAGTGATATTTATTTTGAAATAAAGAAAAAACTGCAAGCCGATAAACCTAACTATGTTTTTTTAGACGAAGTGCAAAACATTCTGCTTTTTGAAAAATTGGTGGATGGACTTTTTGCAACCGAAAATACAGATGTTTACATTACAGGTTCAAACGCGTTTTTGTTGAGTAGCGAGTTGGCAACTTTGTTGAGCGGTCGCTACATCGAAATTTCCATTTTGCCATTTTCGTTTAAGGAATATTTAACGGCACGCAATATTGATACAAGCAACAAATACCTCAATTACGAGGCTTTGTTTTTTGATTACGCAAACGAAACATCGTTGCCCAAAGGCGTAGAATTGCGTGAAGGCGGTTTCGATAAAATTTATGAATACTTGGAAGCTATTTACACCACCATAATCGAAAAAGACATAACGCAACGTCACCAAATAAACGACAAACGAGCTTTTGGCAACATTATAAAGTTTGTAGCTTCAAACATCGGCAATGCGCTTTCCCCAAGCAATATTTCTAAAACCTTGAAACAAGACGGACAAAGCATACACCACGCCACCGTTGAAAAATATTTGGAATATTTGGTGGCAAGTTTTGTGTTTTACAAAGTAAATCGTTTCGATTTAAAAGGAAAAAAACAATTGGCTACGCAAGAAAAATACTATTTGGTAGACGTAGGTTTGCTGAACATTTTAGCAGGAAAAGAACGCACAACAGATAGAGGACACATCTTGGAAAACATTGTGTATTTAGAACTGCTACGCAGAGGCAATAAAATTTGGACAGGCACAGCCCGCAACATCGAAGTGGATTTTGTATGCAAAACCCCTACAGGCGACATTGAATACTACCAAGTAGCGTGGCAAATGACAAACGAAAGCACCATGGAACGAGAGTTTGGTGCATTAGAAAAAATCAACGACAACTACCCGAAATACTTGCTTACGACAGATTCGTTTACTCAAAATAGAAGTGGAGTAAAACACATAAACGTATTTAACTGGTTACTTGAAATAGACGAACAAAAAAAATAACCACCGGCCATAACAAATAAGGATTAAACGAAGCGTAACAAAGTGAAGGTTCGCTTTAATCTTGGTCTTTTGCCTGTTCTGCAAAGGTGTAATACTCTTTTTTCCTGAAACTCATGTTTTGATTTTTTTATTGGTTGCGTTTCTTTAACGGAAAAAGAGTATTTTCGTACGGGGAATTTGCTTCTCGCGTAGAACAACTACCGAAGGCTTAGTTCAACATGGGCTTACCGAATATTGGGGGTGCAGTGATAGTTGAAAGTGTGTGCAAGTAATTATCTTTGCTGCGGCTTGACAGTTTTGTGCATTTAAATCCGCAACATCGGCAAGCCCCGAAACGCTATGGCGTAAGCGTTAAAATTCATAATTCGTAAAATTCGTAATTCATAGTAGCATGTATAAATCAGATGTGGAAGCAGCAGATGCTTTTGTAAGTAAATATAAAGAACTAAATTCTGAAATAAGCAAAATTATTATCGGACAGGATGAAGTTATAAAAGATGTTCTCATTTCTATTTTTAGCAAAGGCCATTGCTTATTGATTGGCGTTCCCGGTTTAGCTAAAACACTGTTAGTAAACACCATAGCCGATGTATTAGGACTAAGCTACAATCGTATTCAGTTTACACCTGATTTAATGCCATCAGACATTACAGGCTCGGAAATACTTGGTGACGACCGCCATTTTAAATTCATCAAAGGTCCTTTGTTTGCCAATATTATTCTTGCTGATGAAATCAACCGTACACCCCCTAAAACACAGGCAGCGCTTCTTGAAGCAATGCAGGAACGTAATGTAACCGTTGCTGGTAAACGATATGAACTGGGAAACCCCTTCTTTGTTTTAGCTACACAAAATCCTATTGAGCAGGAAGGTACTTATCCATTACCTGAAGCACAACTCGACCGTTTTATGTTTAACGTTTGGTTAGATTATCCTAAGTTCCAGGATGAACTTACAGTGGTAAAAAATACAACTTCAAACAAAACCACAGAGCTAAAAAAGATGCTGAATGCTGAAGAAATTATTTATTTCCAGGATTTGGTACGCAGAGTTCCTGTTACAGATAATGTATTGGAATATGCAGTTAAGTTAGCCGCCAGAACGCGTCCGGGTACTGAACATTCGGCCGAAATTTCAAACAACTACTTATCCTGGGGGGCAGGACCAAGAGCTTCTCAGTTTTTGGTGATTGGTGCCAAATGCCATGCATTGATAAAAGGCAAATATTCCCCTGATATTGAAGATGTTAAATCAATAGCAACAGCCATTCTCCGCCATCGTATTATACGTAATTATAAAGCTGAAGCGGAAGGAATGAGTGTAGACGCCATTATACGGGAATTGATGAAAGGATAATAACCGTTTTAATTAATAGAATGGAAAATAAAGACATACCCTGGCAGCAACGTTTCAACAATTATACAAAAGCCCTTTTGCTTGGCTCGATGGACTAAAATGGCAATTTGTTGCTCACCAGTGGCACTACCGATAGTTTTGACAACCTTTGATTTACCTGCTTGTTTAGAGATAATTTGCACCGATACACTTCCTGAACGGTTCTTGGGTTTTCGAATAAACATACCACAAACATACCTTGCAGCACCCGTTTCCAAAAATCGCTATAGGGTTAGCAAGGTTTTCAGAGGTTTTTTATGGTTGGTGCTGAAAACAGGAAAAAAAGATTTAACCTAAAAATATGAGTCTTTTGAAAAAAAACATGAACTATTGTTGCGTATGCATCTTTGTCCTTTTTGCTTATATATTAAGCGCGCAGGAAAATAATAAAACAGTTGATTCTTTGTTAACTGTTTTAAAAACTGCTAAAGCAGATACTACCAAAGTAAACGCTCTGAACCAGTTAAGCTGGGAATTATATTTAAGAGGCAACTATGATACCGCCCTCATACATGCGGGAAGTGCGAAAGAACTGGCAGAGAAATTAAATTTCAGAAAAGGAATAGCTGCTTCTTATAACAACATCGGAAATGTTTATAACGGCCAGGGCAATTACCCTGAAGCATTGAAAAACCATTTCGCTGCTTTGAAAATAAGGGAAGAAATTGGGGATAAACAGAGAATCGCATCTTCTTACAACAACATCGGAAATGTTTATCACAACCAGGGAAATTACCCCGAAGCGCTGAAAAATCATTTCGCTGCTTTGAAAATAAGGGAAGAAATCGGAGATAAATATGGTATTGCTACTTCTTATAACAACATTGGAAATGTTTATGGATACCAAGATAATTACCATGAAGCACTGAAAAACTATTTTGCTTCTTTGAAAATAGAAGAAGAAATCGGAGATAAACATGGAATCGCCACGTCCTATGGCAACATCGGACTTGTCTATTATAGCCAGGGTAATTACCCATATGCGCTGAAAAACTATTTCACTTCTTTGAAGATAAGAGAAGAAATAAGGGATAAACAGGGAGTCGCTATTTCTTACAACAACATCGGACTTGTTTATGACAGCCAGGGCAATTACCCCGAGTCACTAAAAAATTATTTTGCTGCAATGAAAATAAGAGAAGAAATCGGGGATAAACAGGGAGTCGCTATTTCTTACAGCAACATCGGGAATATTTATTCCTCCATCGGCAAAGCTCAGGAAGGAAAGGAATGGCAGGAAAAAGCGTTGAAACTCTCAAAAGAAATAGGTTATAAGGAAGGAGTTAAAGGCAGTTACTTTAGGTTAGCAAATGCGGCCGAGGCTCTTGCCGATTACCAACACGCCTTAGAATACCACAAACTCTATTCCGATATTAAAGACACTCTTTTAGACGAAACCTCCAGTAAGCAAATTACAGAAATGAACACCAAATATGAAAGTGAGAAAAAAGAAAAAGACATTCAATTATTAACCAAAGATAAAGAACTTCAACAAGCAGAAATAGGGCGACAGAAATTCATCCGGAATGGTTTTGTTGGCGGATTGATAATAGCTTTATTACTTGCTTTTGTCATCTTTAATCGTTTCCAGGTAACCCGCAAACAGAAAAAAATCATTGAATATCAAAATACCCAGATAGTTGAAAGTATCAATTATTCCAAACGTATCCAGGATTCCTTACTTCCCTCAATAGAAAGCATGCAAAAAGCAATTCCAGGTTTATTTATATTCTATGAACCCAAGGATGTAGTAAGTGGTGACTTTTATTATTTCAAAGAATTTGGAAACTACATTTTGCTTGCATGTGTGGATTGTACCGGTCATGGAGTACCAGGAGGTTTTATGAGTACTTTGGGCAGTTTATTGCTGGACAAAATAGTAGATACAGAAAATCTAAAACCTTCAGAAATACTAAGTAAGTTAAGTGATGAAATTATCCGTGTGCTGCATCAGCAGGATGGGGGAGAGCTACAGGATGGCATGGACTTATCAGTATGTTTAATAGACAGAGAAAACAAAAGAATAGAATTCAGCGGGGCACGAAATGGAATAATAGTAGTAAGCAATAACGAAGCCAAACGCTATAAAGCCAGCCCATTGCCCGTAGGCGGCAACTACATAAAAAAAGGAGTTCCAATAGTGCGTAATTTTAAAACAGAAAGTATTTCTGTAAATTCGAATGACTGGATATATATGTATACTGATGGCTTTATAGAGCAGGTGGGAGGAACGGAAGGTATACCCATGAATTACGAACAATTTGAAAAACAGTTGATGTGCCTCTCAAAACAACAATATCCAGCCGAAAAAATCAAATTATTGCAAATGGAACTCGGTAAATGGAAAGGAACTAATGAGAGAACGGATGATGTTCTCATCATTGGCTACCAGGTTGTGTAACGTGACGTTAAAATGTAATCAATGACCTATTTTGCCTCATATTTAAAAGGCAGATCCACCATTATTTCAAGTTCCTGCCCTCTTTCTAGTAACGTGTCATTATTAGCAGGATAAATCCAGATTACCTTTCCTTCGGAGTTGGCTTTATCAATACTCATAAGCAGTTTTAAAAGCTGTTTGGCAGAAGAAGAGTTAAAATAACTCAAATTAAATTCAACAGTTATTTGGTTGTTTTCTTGTTGAAGGTAATCGGATAACCAAGCGTGTACCTCTTTATAATAAGTGGCCGCATCTTCCATTCTCGATTTACCCGATATTTTTATTTTACCTGCTGGTTCTAAAATAATCTCAGGTCCTACTTCTGTTGCATTAATTACTTTATTTTCCATCATTTAAAAGGTATTTCTATGCCGATTGTTAAATAATTTCCATTTTTATCTTCAGTCATTTTTAATTCCAAAGGTGTCATAAAACTTCTCCTTAGGTCAATAAGACCAACTCCGGCATTGTTTCCGGGAGATTCTGTGCTTGCTTTTAACTGTTTTCTGTATAGTGCACCCAGGTCATCTTTATTCATGGAATTTAGTTTGGCAATGTGCTCCTCTAATTTTTTTTCTTGTTTCGAAACATAATTCCCCGTGCAAAGAAAATATCCATCTTCTGTTTTATTAACAGCGAATATGCCCTCCTTATGGTGGTCGATAGAACTATGTCTAATAACATTCTGCATAAGCTCAACAGCTGAATGATAGATTTTGTAGCCCAATAAATTCGTCATGTCGGTTGTATTACCTTCAAGTATATTTAACATTGGGCTTATGGTTTCATCGCTGAAATCCCCTTTGTACAAAAAGATAATATCATTACTTACCATCAGGTCATACATTGCAGTATTTTCTTCAATCCCAATAGGATTTTCCAGCAGTTCAGCATCTGCTTGATCGTTAACAATCAAATCAATTTGCATACTGAATGCGTAGGTATGATCTTCAAACTCTTTAAAGTCTGTTTGTATCGGTTTTTGAGATTTCTTTGCCATCTCAATTAAACCCAGTCCCGCACCACCTTTATTACTTAAAGCTCCATCTTCGAGTACTTTTGTATAGAGCATTTTTAACTGCTCTTTATTAAGTTTATTAATAACATTTAGCCGTTCTTCCAAAAACAATTTATCTTTTTCACTAATAGGGTTAGAAGAAAAAATATGTGAAAAAGGAGATATCGCCCTGACTCCAAATAAGCTATCCTTCTTATTCCCCAACTCATTATCACCATGTCGTATAATATTCTGGAAACTTTCGGACATTAAAAATGAAATTCTTTTTTTAGCTTTCTTTTCAAAATCGTGATCAGCTAATGTGATCAGCTTATCTGTAAAAATATCATCAAAATTTCCGCGGTAAAACATACATATTTTGTCAACGGAAAAACATTTACGCAACAATCCGATTAGTTGTAAATTCTTCGCCATAAAATTCAGTTTTTTACTATTACGTTTGATTAAGCGAAAGTAAAAAAAATAATAAACACTAAACAATATGCTATGCAGATAAAAAAGTCGAAAAAAAAGCTAAACCCAGATTTGATGTATTAAATCATAGTAATTTAAAATACATAAGTCAATTGTTTCTTAATAACTGATGTTACGCAAAGAAAAAGAGATTTAAAAATGATAGACTTTTATACTTGTAATGGGACAAGAGAATTAATAAAGAGAGAAGGGTAACTTTCTCAAAAAGACAATAAAAGTGACTGCTTTAAATAATTCATAATCACTATCATTGTCATTTCTCTTCCTGCTGAAGGCAGGAAGAGAAATCTTTGCAATTGATTGACAAGATTTCTCACTGCGTTCGAAATGACAGGTGGAAATATAGAAATATTATAGATTAGATATAAATTTTGCACAACATTAGTTAATAACTTTTAACAATTTTAATTTTTTTCAACAAAAAATGTTATAATTTACTCACTTTCAGCCTATTTTACTACTAACAAGCTAAAACCCGCTAAAATGGCATTATTCATCTCACTATATTTGATTTTCAAACAATTATGAACCTCAGAAACAATGCTTACACGAATTTCTCTTATTATACTGTGCACGGGATAAATTTCCGCATTGTTATATTTCAAAATGGCCAACCCAGATACTTCGACAAGCTCAGTATGACTGGCACACGGGTCACTCTGAGCCTGTCGAAGAGTGTGGGCTGGATTGCGGAAATTTATCCCGTTTAATGTATAACTCAAAGGGCTATGGTAAAGCCGAAATGAAACTCGATGATTGTGATTCCATACAATTAGTGGGGCATAATAATATCGGAAAGAGTACACTGATTTACGCACTGAATTTTTTAGAAGAAGCTATATTGTATGGCTCAAGAGCTAAAGATACTTACAAACCTGGTTCTGATATTGATTTAACCCTAAAAGGTCAGGAACTGGACATTTCTGTAATGAATAAAATAAGCATAAAACTGGATGATTTATTATTACCCTACACTTTTGATTTATCAATTTATAAAACACATTAAAAACGAAGATTTATTAGACCATATTAAACGCGTTGGAACTACATTTTACAAAAAATAAAATTGGAAAATTTATTTCTGTGTAAAAATATACCCATTTTTTAATACTATCAAAACTTCCCAACGCCCAAAGATATTAACACCAATGTTGATATGTTAGGTACTTTATTTTAGTCTGAAAAGTCAATTTTTACTAATTTTACACTTTACAAACTGTAACCTATAAAAAATAACACAAAAACAGGAACAAATGAATGAATTTGGAATAAAAGCCAAAAACGCAAGCATTGCAAGTTTAGGTTTAGAAAATGTATCTGCAGCTTACTGGAATTTAAACGCAGCAGAACTTGTTGAAGAAACATTAATAAGAGGTGAAGGTATACTTACAGATACCGGAGCTATAGCTGTTGATACAGGAGAGTTTATGGGACGTTCACCCAAAGATAAATTTATTGTATATGACGATAAAACAAAAGATACGATATGGTGGGGCGATGTAAATTTTAAATTTGACCCCGCTAAATATGATATTCTTTATAACCGTATTTGTGCTTACCTGTCGGGCAGGGATGTATATGTCCGCGATTCATACGCCTGTGCTGACTCTGAATACAGATTGACTATTCGTGTAGTTACTGAAACCCCGTGGTCAAACCTGTTTGCAAATAATTTGTTTTTGCGTCCTACCCATGATGAAATTATGAATTTTACTCCGGAATGGACTATTATATGCGTTCCCGGCTTCAAAGCTACCCCTGCAATTGATGGTACACGCCAGCATAACTTTACCATTCTTAATATGACCAAAAAAGTTATTTTGATTGGTGGCTCGGGCTATACTGGTGAAATTAAAAAAGGCATTTTTTCTTTATTGAACTATATTCTGCCTCATGAAAAAGGAGTGCTTTCTATGCACTGCTCTGCCAATATCGGTAAAGATGGAGATACTGCTATATTTTTTGGACTATCAGGAACTGGAAAAACTACACTTTCCGCTGACCCTAACCGTGGATTGATAGGAGACGATGAGCACGGATGGAGCAATAAAGGTGTATTTAATTTTGAAGGAGGATGCTATGCCAAATGTGTGGATTTGACGAAAGAAAAAGAACCACAAATATTTAATGCTGTTAAATTTGGAGCTTTGTTAGAAAACATAGAGTTCTATGACAATACATCTACCGTTGACTATAGCAATATCAGCAAAACGGAAAATACACGTGTTGGTTATCCTATTCACTTTATTGAAAACGCAATAGAGCCATCTGTAGGAAATGTTCCTAAAAATATTTTCTTCTTAACCTGTGATGCTTATGGTGTGTTACCTCCTATTTCAAAGCTTACAACAGCTCAGGCTATGTATCACTTTATTTCAGGATATACAGCTAAAGTTGCCGGTACCGAAGTAGGTGTAACTGAACCACAACAAACATTCTCTGCCTGCTTTGGTAAAGCATTTTTACCATTACATCCAACAAAATATGCTGAATTGTTAGGTAAAAAACTAAAAGAAAATAAGGTAACCGTTTGGTTAGTAAATACGGGCTGGTCTGGTGGCCCATTTGGCATAGGTAGTCGTATGAAATTATCCTATACCCGCGCTTTGATTACTGCTGCTCTTACAGGTAAACTTGACAATGTAAAATATGAAACATTGCCGGTATTTGGGTTAAATACGCCAACGGAATGCCCTAATGTACCAGGCGAAATATTAAACCCACGTAACACATGGAAAGATAAAGAAGCATTTGATAATACAGCAAATAAACTGGCTGCTTCTTTCATTAAAAATTTTGAGCAATATGCAAGTGCTGCCAATGACGAAATCATGTCGGCTGCACCTAAAGTTGCTGTGAATGCTTAAACCCCTCTCCCCTTCCCCTCTCCTGAGGAGAGGGGTTATATTTTTTATATACCCAATTACATTTTAATTTAAATAAATACATATCACTGCTCTCCTTACGCTTGTGCTGAAGCTACAGCATAGGCGCAAGGAGTGAGATGAAAAGAGAGGTTTTTTATGCACCTGTTTTATACCCCTGATATAGTACTAACTCCCTCCCCGGAGTTTATCCCGACAAAGGAGGGAGGGAAGGCTGTGGAGGGGCCTTACACTCTAAACGAAGAAGAAAGCAAACATTGCATTCGTGTTCTCCGACTATCCATAGGAGATAAAATTACATTAATTGATGGCCAGGGAGGTTGGTATGAGGCCGAAATAATGGATGATAACCCAAAACACTGTTCAGTCAATATCCTTCAGGTTAAAACAGCCTTTAACAACAGAAATCACTATTTGCATATTGCCACAGCTCCTACCAAAAATATGGACAGGCTGGAATGGTTCATTGAAAAAGCAACAGAAATAGGCATTGATGAAATTTCCATTATTGACTGTAAAAATACTGAACGTACAGTTGTAAAAACAGAACGATTAAATAAAGTAGCTATTTCAGCCATTAAGCAAAGTCTTAAAGCCTATCTGCCCAAAATCAATGCAATGATAGATATAAAAAAATTCATTGCTTCTGTTGTTCCTTATACCGGTCAAAAATTTATTGCCCATTGTCATATCTCCCTCTCTCCCGATGAAAGAACAAAAGCGGGGCAGGGAGTGAGGCCGCATCTGAAAGACCTTTACCAAAAAGACAGACCAGCAATAATACTTATTGGCCCTGAAGGAGATTTTACTATTGACGAAGTAAAAATGGCTGTTAATAATGGCTTTAAAGAGATTAACTTAGGAAATAGCAGATTACGGACTGAAACTGCGGCATTATATGCTTGTGCAACAGTAAATATCATGAACGAAAATGCCTTAGAAAAAAAACACCAATAGTCAATAACCCAACTGCTAACTGCTAACTAATTTTCGCTCTTGGTATTTTTCATACAACTGATGCACAATACCATCTGAAAGACCAATCTGTGGAATAAGCACCTTTTCTATTTCTGCTTGTTTAAGGATGCTTAATAAAATTTTAGAGGCTGGGATAATTACATCAGCCCGATCAGGATTAAGACCCAAAATCCGAATACGTTCTTCATACGTATAAGACTCGATAAGCTCATACAGACTTTTCAGCTTGGAAGTTGCAAGAGGCTTATTCATTTTTCTGCCCGACATTCTGAACAGCTTATTAATGTTGCCACCAGAACCAATAGCTATCAATGGTTTATATCCTTTGGTGATTTCACGTACCCAGTTTTTAAAATAACTCCAGTATTCTTTATCAATCTTATCATGCAGCATTCGGATAGTACCTATGTTGAATGATTGTGAAGCTACTGCTTTATTTTTTGAGAATAGTGTTATTTCCGTGCTTCCACCTCCAATATCAATATACAGATACGAATTGTTTTTGTCAAGATGCTCTTCAATATGATTAGAATAGATTATATCAGCTTCGGTTTTGCCATCAATAATTTCAATTTTTATACCCGTCTCTTTACGCACTCGCTCAATCAGATCCCAGCGGTTTTCAGCATCGCGCATAGCAGAGGTGGCACAAGCCCTGTAATCTATTGCTTCATAAACATCAATCAGATGTTTAAATGCTTTCATTGCGGTAATCAGCTTCTCTGCTTTACCGGTTGAAATTTTACCATTTATAAACGAATCCTCACCCAAGCGTAAAGGAATACGTATCAATTCAGCTTTTTTAAAATGTGTAACACCATTATCATCATATACATTGCTAAATAACAGTCTTACCGCATTAGAACCTATATCAATTGCTGCAAATTTCAAACTTTATTAATTTGTTTAGATATAAATAACCTATAGATAGCATCCTGGGCACGCACTTTATTTTTAGCATTTGTTCTCCGGTATTCATTGTTCTGTTCGCTTCCTAAAATACGGGCTTTTGTATTATCAGCCCATAGAAGATCAATGATGTCCTTCAGTTGCTTTTTAATTTCCGAATCATAAACAGGTACCGCTATTTCAGAACGAAAATCGAAGTTACGCCCCATCCAGTCGGCCGAAGATATAAAATATTTTTCTTCACCGCCATTATAAAATATAAATACCCTGCTATGTTCTAAAAACTTATCAACAATACTGATTGCTTCAATATTTTCACTTAAACCCTTTACTCCTGCAACCAATGAACATATGCCACGAACTATCAGTTTAATTTTTACACCTTCAGAGCTTGCTTCATATAATTTTTTGATCATTTCAGGATCAACCAGGTTATTTAATTTCAGAATAATAGCTGCCGGCTTATTTTTTTTAGCATTTTGCATTTCTTTATTAATAAGCTGTATAAGATGTTTACGCATAAAAAAAGGAGCAACAAGTAAATGTTTATAGGTTCCTATTTTTAAATTGTCGGCATAAAAAGTAAAAACACTGGCTACCTCTTCCGTAATATCTTTATTAACAGTAAGCAAACTATGGTCGGTGTATATACCTGCCGTATCACGGTTAAAATTGCCGGTACCGAGATGTGCATACTCCACAATTTTGTTCCCTTCTTTACGTGTAATCAGAAACATTTTTGAATGTACTTTTAATCCTGGCACCCCATAAATCACTTTAGCTCCTTCTTCCTGCAACTTGTTAGCCCAATATATATTTGCTTCTTCATCAAAACGTGCCTGGAGTTCTACTACTGCAGTTACCTCTTTGCCATTTTTCACTGCGTTGATCAATGCTTTTACAATATTTGAATTTTTTGCCACACGGTATAATGTTATTTTTATTGACCGTACCTTTGGGTCAATAGAAGCTTCACGCAGAAAATCAATAATGTGCTCAAACGTCTGGTAGGGATAACTCAGCAATACATCTTTCCTTTTAAGCACATCAAAAAAGCTGGGTTGATCTTTCAATGACTGTTCATTAGGAAGATCGGGATGTTTTAAGGGAGTAATTTTTTTATAGCATAAGTTGGCTGCACCAACATTTGGAAATGATATAAAATCCTTAAAATTATGATAACGTCCTCCGGGAATAGGATTATCTTCTTTTCCAAGCTTTATCTTCTTCATCACAAAGGCCAACATATCGGGAGCTATCTGGCTATCATACACTAAACGTACGGGCTGACCTTTTTTCCTGTCTTTTAAACCCTTTTTTATTTTTTCAACGAAGCTTTTTGTAAGATCGTTGTCAATATCAAGTTCGGCATCTCTGGTAAGTTTTATATTGTAAGCTTCAATATAATCATGTGCAAAATTATTAAAGACATCTTCCAGGCAATAGCGTATCACATCATCCAGCAGAATAATAAATGTTTTATCTTTTTCTTTTGGCAAAACAACAAAACGTGAAATAGTGCCGATAGGAACTTCTATCAGGGCATATTTATTTTTTTTTATAGTGTCCCTGCGTCCAAGCTTTATGATCAGGTAACATAATTTATCTTTTAGAAATGGAAACTGAGAAGTTTTATCCACCATTATAGGAAAAATAGCAGGCATTACTATTTCGTGGAAATATTTTTTTATAAATGCCCCTTGCTCCTTATTTATGTGCTTTTCATCGATTATAAAAATTTTTTGCTGACCCAGTTCTTTTATAATTTTCTGGTAAACCTGCTCAAATTTTATTTGCTGTTCAATAACAATTTTTTGAATTTTATTCAGTAAACGCTCTGGATTTTCTCCTGTGAAACGCTCTGTTTTTTTAGGATATTTTAAAATACGTTTTAATGTTGCTACCCGTACACGAAAAAATTCATCACGGTTATTAGAAAAGATACCAAGAAATTTAACACGTTCAATTAATGGTACTGTTTTATCCTCTGCCTCCTGTAATACACGTTCATTAAATGATAACCAGCTTAACTCACGATTAATTAAAACAATATTTCTTTTCATACATTAATAACTAATTCGCCTGTAAAATTATGTCTAAATCCGTCAAAAAAGGCAGAAGAATTTGTACAAATAGAAAATCTTAACAATAATTTAACTATGTTTTTTAGGGAAATCATACAGAATAAGCTCTGATGCTATCCCATTAAACTCTTTCCAATCATTGCGATCTGCGGAGTGGATACCCACTATAGCACAAGTAGACATACTATCAGTAAAGGAAGTTGTAAGACTATTCGCAAAATTAGTAATTACAGGGTTGTGACCAAACAGCATTACACTTTTAAAACGATTATCAGTTTTTGCTACAACCTGCTGGTATTGTTTTACTGTAGATTCATATAAATCGGGATTTATGATAATATCAGCATATTGAACATTCAGATTTCTGCAAAAAATAAGGGCTGTAGAAATAGCTCTTATTGCCGGACTGGTAATTATCAAATCCGGAATTATCTTTTTTTCTTTTACCAGTTTACTCATTGAATCTGCATCACGATAACCTCTTGCATTAAGCGGGCGATCAATATCAGAAAGGCCATCATGGTTCCAATCCGATTTGGCATGACGGATAAGATAAAGTGTTTTCATAAATACTAAAATACTAAAATCCTAAATTCTAAATCCTAACTACACTCGCGTTCAGCTCTTTGTTTTCTTACCTGCAGAAATCGTTGTTTCCGTTTTTCTTTATCGCTCACCACATAACAGTTTCCTTATCTTGCAGCATAAAGTGGTTTAGTAAATCTTCTGAAAAGTCTTTACTGAGAGACCTACTCTCATCTGTTTTAAAGCATCTACAATCTCACGATTGTTGTTCAAGTCACACACGTTCCGCGGGCTTGCGAAGTGGCGGAGTTCGGAGCACTTTACTGTCCCACAGCACAAAGATATTTAATTGCACAAAACTTTCTGCTCGCACTGAAGTCGCCATTTTCGCAAACCCCTTGTTGCCCAGTGCTGTTGTCTTTCGTGTCAGTCGGTAATTACTAATTTGTCTGAGGCGATTATTTTGTCGTCCTCTGTCAGCCGGATGAAATACAGTCCGCTGGGAAGATTGTCCCGTGAAAGAACAACTGTCTGTCCATAAATATTTTTTATTTCTTTTACTGTCTGCCCAAAACAATTGTAAATCGTTATAGTTGCGTTATTCAAAAGAACGTCTGTCTGCAAAATTGTCTGCGCAGAAAAAGGATTGGGAAATAAAGTAAAATCATTTTGTAAGGTTGAAAATTCATTAAATCCTGTTGTACAGTTAATATTTAAATTGTTGTATCCTCTTTGTTTTGCTTGGCATTGCAATTCTGTAAAAGCGGCTTTGTCAGTTCCATTTTCATTCCAAGTTCGTAGTCCTAATGTATGCAAATATTCCAAGAATATAGTATCAGTCAAACCATAATAAGTTCCGTAAAAGTTTACAGCCGCTGTATCTAAGTCATGAAGCCATGTAAAATCTATTTTTTTAACATTTGAAGCGTAGGTATCCCAAGTAGTAAATGTTTGTGTTATGAATTGTGCTTGTTGTGATTCAGAGCTATTGCAGGAAATACTTGAAGGATACCCGTACTGATAAAATATTATTTGTTTTGACGGATATAAACTAACAAGAGTGGAAAAGTCTGTTGGGATTGTAGAAACTGGTTTTACAGTGAAATCATTATTTAATGGATAATAAGAAACACCGATGTAGTCACTATTAGTGTTTAATGTTTGAGCAAAAATACTGTAAGTTGTTATTCCGCTAAAGGTTAATTCTGTCGCCACTTTTAGCCCCGGCCAAAGTGTTCTTGCGTAGGTTGAAACAGAATCATAAAATGTTGTGTATTGCGCCCACATGGTTGCATTTGTCCCCATATAAACATCGTGTTCTGACCCAATTACCAAAGAAGTGAGAACGACATTGGGGATATGAACTTTTATACTGTCCAATAATGTTTTGAAACGGTTAATTAGAATTGGATTATCAAATGTTGTTGTAGTTAAGTCTGATGGCACTTCTAAATTATTGGTATGAATTGGTACAATAGTTAGATCAATCGGCATACTGTGTAAAGGATAATAATAATTTGCAATATCAAATATTGTCATATTGAAAATATTAGGTGCAGTTTCAACGGAAGTCCAGTTTTGAAAAAGCCCCAAACTTCCCATACCTAAATCTGCCCCCAGTGCAAAGCAGGAATCGTAATTGAAACTTGGATTTTGCGGATAAGTGCTAACATCAACTCCAATGATATTGTTTGGAGGAGTAATTTGAGCATTTGCAATTCCGCAAATTACAATAGTGAAAATGAGTAGTTTTGTTTTCATTGTCTTTTGGGGTTAAAATAATTTTGATGTGCTAAGGTATCAAAAAAGCAGTTTATGTTTTATAAAATATCCTTCAAAAATACACCATAAATTTATTGAAACCCCATAGGTAACTTTTTTCCTGTTAGGCTCCCGAAGGTTCTTTCAACACAGGATTAAATCGAAGTTCCGCTGCGCTACTCTTCGTTTAATCCTTATATGTTATGCCTCGTTTTTATACTTGTCAAAATATTTATTCAATGCTTCATTCAGTTCGTTTGAACTAATTTCAAGTCCCGCTGATGCAATATTGAATGGAGAATTGTAATTACTTATATTGAATTGCATCAATTTTCTTCTGAAAGAACTTTTTTCCTGTTCAAGCCAATATTCTGGATTTTTCACTCCAATGATTACGATACGAGTGCTTTGAATTTTAATTTCCTCAAAACCTAGTATGTCACTCCACTTTATGAATTCCGTCAACGACTTCTTAGGATTTACATTAAGTCCTTCTGTGGAAATTATTAAAGCAATCTCGGATTTAATTAGTCTCTTTATGCTAACAAAAATTCCGAGTCCAAAAAAAAGAATTGATGTAATGCCAATACCTCTTGTGAGAATAGGGTTTCTTGCTCTCCAACCTGTCAAATTATCAGCTTCCAGAATAAGCCAAACTCCAAGCGCAACAAATGCTATGGAGCCAAGTAATAGTAAAATAGATTTCTTTTTACTCGTATAAATTTCAACTCTTTCCATTTTGGTCAAATGTCTTTTTAAAATGAGGCATAATCGGGTCACGCAAGGGAATTTCACCCTAACGTTCCCACACAACCGTACTTGAGACTCTCACCTCACACGGCTCTTCATGTTCTTAAATCACTCAAAGATAACTTCTCTTATTAATGAAAAAGTGAAAATAATTGTCGCAGATGTCAAAAATTTTCCTGTTGTCATATGTTAGCGGTTCGTTATTATTTGGTTTTTTAGGTCTTGTTAGATAGTTGTCGTTTTTTGGCAATAAATATGTTAATTATAAACAGGCAGACTGCCCCAATCATTAATAAAAAACCTGTTTGAAAGTTATATAATGAAAAATTTGGTCTAATAATCAAATTGCCTGCGTGCCCATTTTCTTCTAAATGGATTTGAAGAAGACATAAAATGAATAAAACAATTGTTAACCAAATTAACCACATGGTTGTTCTGTTTCTAATTTTTAAACTATCAAATGTGAATAAATTAATCAAATTTAAAATTATGAGTCCAATGCTCAGTGGAAACGTAAGTATACTATCTTCTATTTTAATATATTCATAGGTAGTGCTTGTTGGGATATTTATTTTACCATATGGAACAAAAAATAATCCAATAAAAAGAAGTAATGGTAATATGGTATTGAGTAAATAAATGTCTCTATAAGAATATTTGTTCATGTCTGTCCGTTTAAAACCAGTCGTCAAAATTTGTTGCTGCTAATCGGTTCAGGCAAAGGAATCTCACCTTCACCTTCCCACACAACCGTACGTGACAATCTCCCGTCATACGGCTCTTCATGTTAATAAATCACATAAATATATTCATATTTACGGACGAACCAATAACCAATGTGCAAATAAATTGGGATGTTCTTTGTATTTTGTTTTCAGGTATCTTACCGATGCCTTTTTGTACAAGTCTTTCTCCCACTTTACCCATTTCAGTAGTCGTGCGTTCAATTGGTTCCATACTATCCGCATATCATCTTCCCAAAATTTGTGATAATAATTGATTATCCCACATACTATCGGGTTGATTTCTTTGGCTATTTCTTCCAATGGTTTGTGTCTCTTATGTATGTTCAATTGTTTGAACTTTTCCATAATGCTTGTTTTCGATTTCTGACTTACACAGATGCTTGGAATGGATTTTACCTTAGCTGTTATGGGCTGTAAATATCATTATGTTAGTCAGTTCTAATATTTTTCAAATTGTCTATTCAGATAATTCATGATTTTATTGTATTCTGTTATGTCTTTCTCATTCTTTGGTAATCTGCGACACTTGATTCTATAACTATAATTTTTATCATAATGTGTCGGTTCTGAATCTATTATTTTCAAAGTCTTTTCATTTTGCTTATACCAATTTTGTAAATTGTTCTTAGAATTTTGAGGTGATAGATTTTTTTGCAATTCTTTATTTTTATTTCGAACTATACTAATAGAATCCGAAGAAATCTTCGGTATAATTAAAATAAATATTTCACATTGCCCTTCCAAAAACGGTGGATCATTAGAAGTCATGTCCGGGACAAGGTCTATAGATGTTGATTGTATAACAAATTCATTATAATAGGCAGTGTCTATTTTTGTAGTCCATCCAGTTGGTAAAGAGTTACCTATTTGTTTTGCTGTTTTATTTATATCCTCTTTTGCGATTTTATTATTCTGCGCAATAACCGATGAATACAGAGTCATTAAAATAACTATTGTTTTAAATACTGTCTTTTTCATTTGTCGTTATTTTGTTAGTATTATTGTAAGCTCCCCCAAAATTAGGACAACTATAAGCACATTTTTTACGCTTTTATCATTTGCTCTAAAAGCCCTTTCTGGAAAGAGATATAACTGATGTTACGCAAAGAAAAAGATTTAAAAATGATAGACTTTTATACTTGTAATGGACAAGAGAATTGAAAGAGAGAAGGGTAATTTTCTCAAAAAGACAATAAAAATGACTGCTTTAAATAATTCATAATCACTACCATTGTCATTTCGAATCCTGCTGAAAGCAGGAAGAGAAATCTTTGCAATTGATTGACAAGATTTCTCACTGCGTTCGAAATGACAGGTGGAAATATCGAGATATTCTGAATTAGATATAAATTTTTCGTAACATCAGATATAAGTAAAAATGAGGGAAAAAAGTGTGAACATTTACTGTGAACATTTTTTTGAGCTATGCTCACAAAGCCAAAAGCCCCTATTAAAGGGACTTTCAGGTTTTTGTGCGGATGAAAGGACTCGAACTCAGTTGGCTTAATCGGAATACCAATAGAATCAATGGTTTCAGCTTTTCAATTTTTGACATTTTAACCCTTTTTTGAGCAAAACCTAACACCAATACCTGACTCCTTTTTAAGTATGAAAGCAATAAATTTTTGGGGGTAAATCCAAGGAGAAATAAGCGATTATTTTTCTATTTGTAAATATACAAAAAATATCAAAGTTGTGTAAGGCGTTTTGTTTATATCACATATTGCAATACGCGATACAAATTTTTTAATTCAAGTTATTTGTTTCCTTTTTTCTTTCCCATATTATTTTTTAATTGCTTTTTCAAACTTTCTCCAATGTTTTCCCAATTCTCGCCAAACTTCGGCAAAGTCAGGAATTTCGCTCATTTGACCGGAAAGATGATTTTTCCAATGAGTCTGGAATATTTTCTCCTTTTTAGCTATCTCTTCAACAAGTTTAGATGAATCTTTTTTCTTGTGATTAGCTTTCGCCTGGAACTGAAAAATATAATCCTGAATATCTAATCCTTCGTTCTCAAACAAATACCATAAATCATAGATATCTCTTGGTGCTGTGCGTTGCATAAGGGAACGCATTTTTTCGGATACAATTTCAGGCATCGAATAGCAAAGTATTTCGTATTCCGGTAAATCAGAGTAAGAATGAATAATTTGTTTGTTTTCGGGCGAGTCACAAATTAATTCATCAGAAGCAATATCTATCTTAATGTCTTTATTTGCACCAGCTCCACCGAGTGGACCGGTATATGAAATGTAAAAATTGAAATTGCCGGTTTCACGTGTTGTGTCATCCTTTATTGCAAGTCTAATCCTTGATTCTTCATATATCCAATCGAGCACTTTCTGAAATTCTGCTTTTATTTTACCCGACTCAAAACCGTTTTGGATATATGTAAAGTCAAGGTCTTCAGAAAACCGGTAATCACCAAAATATGCTTTTTTTAAAACGGTTCCTCCTTTAAAGGCTAAATTTTGTTTTAAGAATTCATTTTTTGAAATTCCAAAAAGTACCCATGATATGGCATAGTCTTTTTCTATTTGGGTATCTCTTACTCCGGCTTCTCCAGCAAGCGAATGTATTTCTCCAGGTTTTATCATTTTATGTATGAATAGATGTAATTACCGTATCGATGTCTAAATTATCTATAATTTTCCACCTGGAATCTGTTATACCTTTTTTAGGAAGTAATGGATCCAATGGAGCATAGGCATCAGTAATTTTTTTGAGAAGCGAACTTCTTAAATCCTCAAAAATTTCAAGTTTTTCTGCTATAAATCCTAATCTTTTTAAAACGACTTGAGCATCGAAGAGCTCTGTATACTCTTCTAATTTTTTAGTATTGATTTGATTTTTGCTCTTGTAAAGTGCTTTTACTATTTCGGTTATTCCACCTGCATAATCAGGTTTATATAAACTATCCACAAATGTTTTTTCCAAATCACTACAGTAAACCTGGTTGAAATCATCAATCCAATGCTTTTTATAACCGAAAAAATGTTTTTCATTGAGAGTTATAAATTCAAATCTTATTTTTTTTATCTGCCGTTTTTTGGGTAGGATTCGTTTCTTAGTTACAATTTGTTCCAACAAAGAGGGTTGGGTTATTAAACCATGAATATCCAACGCGCTATAAAAACCAATATAATATTCGTTTGGATTTGCAAGTGCAGCAGCTGCCTGATGCCAATTCGGAAAGTAATTCGCGCTGTTCTGCTCAAAGGGAATAATAGTATATAAGCCCCCTTCTATTCTTAGCAATAAGCCCTTGTTTACCATTTGTCTTAACTGTGCCCTAAGTGCCACAGGTTTTAATGCTGGCAGGAGGCTTGAAGCATCTGATAGTGTGAAAAAAGTCAAATTGTCTTTGTGCAATTGCTCTAACAACTTTGAGGCATTGGCAGAGATAGTTTTAGCTTTCATGTTAATAAAGATATTAAATATATAACAAAATTAACATAAAAAGTAATGCCATTCAAAAAAATATATCTTTTATGTTACTTTTGTTGTTTAACGAGCAACAAATAAAACATGAAAAAATTAGCGAAAAATTGTATTTGTAGCAAATTGACAAGGAATACTTTTAAAAACAGGAGAGATAAAACAATTTAAGCATCTTCGAAAAACGTATGTTCAAAAATGAGGATTTAGAAAGGTTGGTCAATAACAATAAATCAAGTAGGAAAACCATAAAAAAGTAATCTTACAAATTTTTCAATATTTTATCCATTGAAAATTAGTTTATGGGGAAAATGTGGGGAAAATACATAAACAAAAACCGTAAACGCTTTATTATTAAAGGTTTACGGTTTTATTTTGTGCGGATGAAGGGACTCGAACCCCCACGCCTTTCGGCACCAGATCCTAAGTCTGGCGCGGCTGCCAATTACGCCACATCCGCATATGATTTTGATTGACGGGCAGCAAAGATAGCTCTTTATTTGTTCAATACAAAATTTGAAAAATCTTTACTTTTCTTAATAAACAATTGATTATAAACAACTGATTTATAATAACCTGTTACAAAACTATTTTAAAAATTTTGTAAAATACTCCTTTTTTAAACCAAAACGATAACCATAATATAACCGTAAACAACTATATTTATAGCTAAAATCGACACCTTTATCAGTATTAATGGTATAATTACTACTTAAAGCAGAAAAACCCCAATAATAATTTTTACAATTTACACCAATAGAACACCGAAATTGAAAAGGTATACCTAATGAAACGCTTGACTTTGTTTGTTCACTATACACATTGGTAGCATAGTATTGCTGAACTGCTAAGCCAGGCAGGGTATAAATATTTGCAAACCAATTTTTTTTCCTGCCAAAAACAAATGTATACGTATAACCAAAAGAAAAACCCCAGGTAAGGCTTCCTGCATCTTTAAACTGCACCTCAGGAGCAAACCTGCTTTTTAAAGAATCCGGAAAGATTATAGAATCGGCACTTATAGTATATAAAGAAAATAAAGTTCCTAAAAGTGCACTACCAGCCCCTCTTTTCTGACGTTGTGTGAAATCATAAGGAGCTGAACTTGAAAATTTTTTATTGTTGAATATATAAACCACTTCTGTACCCAGGCTTATGTTACTTATATCGGGACGATATAAATAAATTAATCAATTGCTTGTATCACTTGGGGCTTTAAACCCTTCAGTAGTATGAAAGCCCTGGCTGGCTCTTAAATAAACATCATAAATAAAACGCCTGCTGTTGGCACTCGTGGAGATAGAGAACATTTTTGTATTGCCATATTTAAAATCATCTTTGTTATTGCCAAGAGCCTTTGGGGTTATTTGAAATTCTATTCCTATTCCTTTATAGCTCAGACCAAAACCAAGGCTTGTTTTAGAATTAATACTATATTCTAACGATTGGTTTGTTAGTTTATCTTTAATGCTAAAACTGTTAAAACGGCTTACCAATAGCAACTTTAGGGTTAATTTATTACGGCAGCTTTCAATACAGGTAGTATCAATATTATTGTAGATATTTCTCCTGGCAACAGAATCTTTATCCCTCGTTTGATTAAAAGCAAACAACGTTCCTGAAAAAGAAACTAATATCAATAATATCCAACCAATACGCATAGTAAGGTTTTATGTCGTTTATATTATCATCCCTTCAAAACCGGTATTTTCGCTAATCAGTAGACGGGTCTTCACTATCCACAAAATTAATTTCAGTATCAATATAAAATAATTCTGTTGCAACTTTAAAATCATCAGCTTTCATATCACTTATTACCATAGTTTGCCATTCTGTTGTAGGGTAAATAAAATCAAATGTGTCCTTTTTTAGTGTTACTTTCACCGGCATTGAAAAAAATGAAGTGGCTCCTCCCCCGGCATCTTCTTTAAACGCACTTTCGCCACCCAAAGTATATCTGTATGTTACTTTTAAGTCTCCAAAATCGCCCTCTTCAAGCTGTATACTTAACTTAGGTATATCCGAATTTCTTAAATACAAGTCAAAAAAATCAGAGAAATTAATCCTTGATTTCTCACTGATATATTTTTCAATATCACGCGAGTTAATGGTTTTATATTTAAATTCAGTCTGAATACCTTTAATGATTTCAAAAAACTTTTCATCATTATTAATGATGCTTCTGATGGTATGCAATATCAGCGACCCTTTGGGGTACATATCCCCTGAACCTTCTTTATTTAAGCCATATTTCCCGATTAAAGGTTCATCGTTTAATATTTTATTTTTTTCAGCATTAACATATTCAAGGTAAGCATCGTAACCATATAAACATTCAATATACAAAGCCTCTGAATATGTACCAAAGCCTTCATGTATCCACATATCGGCAATGTCATTGGTGGTGATACTGTTGCCCCACCATTCATGAGCTGATTCATGAATAATAATGTAATCAAACGGATAGGGTGTGCCTGATCTGTTGATACCGAGATACCCGTTTTTATATTTGTTTCCATAAGCAATGCAGCTTTGGTGTTCCATTCCAAGATAAGGCGTTTCTACAAGTTTATAACCATCGCGCACAAAAGGATATTCGCCCAATATGTTATAAAAACAGTCCAGCATTGGTTTTACCTGTGTAAACTGATCCTCTGCCTTATTACAATTAGCAGATAACACAAAATAATCTAATGTAAGCGTATCTTTAAAAGAAGGATGAACATAGATATCACTAAATGTTTTGTAATTAGCTATGTTAAGCGTTACATTGTAGTTATTGATAGGATAAGATACGTACCATTCAAACTTTGTCCAGCCATCAGGTAAAGTGGTTGTACGCTTTAACCGTCCGTTTGAAACATCTGTCAGACCTGGCGGAACAGTGGCACGAATGACCATCTCATTGGGTTCATCACTTTGATGGTCTTTACAAGGCCACCATAAGCTGGCTCCTGCTCCCTGGCAGGACACACCTACCCATGGATTGCCATCTGAATCTTTTTCCCATGTAAATCCTCCATCCCAGGGTGGACGTTTAGCCGATTGTGGTTTTCCGGAGTAAAAAATTTTTAAGAATTGTACAGTTTCTTTTTTTATAGTTTCGGGAAAATCGATAAATACAGCATCAAATTGTCGAGTATAGTGCAATTCGTATCCATTATACTCTATTTTTTCAATCTTCATACTCCCGGTCAAATCCACCTGGAGTTTCTGAAAATCTTCTTTAACAAGAAATTTAATAGTATTACTACCCGAAATTAATTTATTATCAATATCCACCCGTACATCTAAATCGTATAATAATACATCATAACAGGTGCGCAGGGAAGTTAATGTTCCTCTCAATGTATCAGCTTTTGTAAATTCTTTATTCCATCCAAAATCAAACTGACCTAAAGAATTTTTAACTAATAAAAACAGTAAAGCAAATAGCCTGATTGCTTTTGTATTTATATACTTATTTTTTACCATTAATTTTATCCCGGCACTTCTGTAATATTTTGTTCGGTTGGGTTGAAGCCCGTGACAATCGCGATTTTACATTTGCCCCTACCCTAAGGTAGGGGCTACTAAAACATCAATGATACTGGGGCTTTAGCCAAAATTATTAAAAAACCACTGAACCATTGTTATCTAAATAATTATCACATCGGTACACATCCACACGTCAAATCATTTACAATAAAAAATCCGTTTACTGACAGCCATTCCGCTTCCCAGTGCTTCTGCATGTTTATAATCTTCACAGGCCTGTTCATTATTACCAATGTTACTATATAGTTCTGCACGTGCTAAAAAAGCCTTGGCATTATCAGGGGCAAGCATAATCAATTTAGAATAATCATCAATAGCGCCTGTTATATCCTTTGTTGCAGACCTGAGTATCGCTCTTTTTCCAATCAATTGTATATTGGAAGGAGCAATCAGTATAGCTTTACTTAAATCAGAAAGTGCACCGGTAACATCATTTTTAGATAAACGCGCTACAGCCCTTTGATCGTATGCTTCGGTAGCTTTTGGGTTCAGTTCAATTGCTTTATTATAATCTTTGAGAGCATCTTCATATTTATTTAAGAAATCAAAGGCATTGCCACGAAGAACATAAGCTTCCCAATAGTCTGGCTTTAGCTGAATGGCATTGCTACAATCTTCAGCAACTGCACTATAATCAGGCAAGTCATATTTAGCGCGTGCGCGTGCATAATAAGCTATAGCATTGGATGGGTTTACCCGGATAATTTTTGAGCAATCTTCAATAGCTCCAAGATCGTCACCTGATTCGTCCCGTAACTCTGCTCTTTGAAAGAGACTTTTTATATCATCTGGTTCTAATTGTAATCCTTTATCATAATTTTTCAGGGCATTCTTAATATCTTTAAGCTCTTTATATTCAACAGCACGGTTAAAATAAGCCGGAGCCATATCAGGTTGCACAGCGATGAGCTGACTAAGCACCTCAACAGAGGCCTGATGATTGCCGAGTATACTAAGAGAATAAGCCTTATTAATATATGCCTTGCTGTATTTTGGATGGAGAGCAATTGCTTTATCAAAATCTTTAATGGCATCGGGATGTAAATTTTGTAAACTCAGTAAATAGCCCCTGTTATTGTATGCTTCTGCCATTTTGGGATTGAGTTCTATAGCTTTGTTATAATCTTTTATAGCTAATGTGTATTCTCTCAGTTCACTATAAGCCGATCCCCGGTTAATGTATGCCTCTATTTTTTTAGGATTGAGTTTTAATGTTGTTGTATAATCAGTAACTGCCGAATCAAATTTATTCATGTTTGCATAGGTTACAGCTCTGTTATAGTACGCATCTGCATCGGCAGGCAGTAATGCAATAACTTTATTGAAACTGGTTAGTGCTTTATCGTATTGTTGATTTAAAAGAAAAACCTCCCCCTCTTTCAACAACACTTCCGTTTTAGTTTGCGATTGTATACAAAACAATGAAAAGAAACATAACAAAAATGCATAAAACGTTTTCATTTCAATATTCGAAAAAATAAACCGCTTACTGTAATATCCAAACCCAATAGCTATCAGGTCGCTAAGAACCAGTATAAATGTAATAAATTAATCACAGCTTTTTAGCAATTATAAACCAAATTATGTATTTTTAATCACTGAGTTCCTTGGAAACATATTTTAAAAAAATATAAATGGATGAATTTATGAAAGCAGCTATTGACGAAGCAAGGCTTGGTCAAAGTCAAAACGGAATTCCTATTGGAAGCGTATTGGTAAAGGATGGAAAAATTGTGGGACGAGGGTATAATAAACGTGTGCAGGATGGTGATCCTGTTACTCATGCAGAGATTGACTGTCTGCGAAATGCCGGACGTATTGGCAACTATAAAGGTACAGTGCTTTACTCTACACTTATGCCCTGCTACCTGTGTGCAGGGGCTGTTGTACAATTTGGAATTAAAAAAGTGTATGCCGGTGAGTCAGAAACTTTTCCCGGAGCAAAAGAGTTTATGCAATCGCATGGAGTTGAAGTAATTGATATGAATATGGATGAATGTAAAAATATGATGAAAGAGTTTATTGCAAAGAATCCAACATTGTGGAATGAAGATATTGGAGAATTATAAATTATAGAAGTTGGGGTACGAATTATTAAGTCTGTGTTTAGCTGATATGTTTTTAAAATGATGAGTCACGCCCTCTTTGTTTTAAGACTGTAAAGCATTCTGAATTTTGTATAATGTCCCCGTGTGTTAAGCATTTGCTCGAATTTTTATGAAAAATAAAAGTCAATTATTACATCGTATCCCTAAATCAAAAAAGACATTTGTTCTTGGCATTGCCTCATTAGTTATAGCAATATGTTATTTTCCTTTCCTAATGTTAGTTCAGAATACTTTTTTTGAAATAACTTTTATAGCCTATATATTATTTGGAATTATATGCGGAATTACTACAATTGTGCTAAAAGCTAAAGTTAGTAAGTTATATAGAAAGAAACACGTGATGTATCACCCTGCCGATTTAATAAAAGCTAAGGCTGGAAATACACTTGCAATAATAAGTTTAATAGTATGGGTATTGTACGCGTTATATCTTTTTTCCATAATTGCTCGCAGTACTCACGACTAAATATTTCGATTTTTGTGTTTTAGAATTTTATATTAAAAACTGTTACTGTTGATTCTAAATTTGTTGAAATGATTGTAAAGGAAGCAGACGAATATTTCGGTGCGATGCACCTTTAAAAGATTATAATAATAGAATCTACTACAAATATTTCGCGGCTCTGCCGCTTTTAAAAAACTGAATCTAACTGCTTTTGTCCTACCCTGTTTCTTTGGGGATCGGGATAAACCCTGTAAGATTCAGAATAAATGTGGCGGCAGAGCTGCGAAATATTTGTAGAACAATAAAAAATAACGAAATATAACATGTGCAGAGCACCGAAATATCTATATATTGCAGATGTGTCATTAGTTGCCTTTTGAAGGATTTGGATGAGCTGAATTAATTTTGTGTAACATCTGTTTATCAACTTGATTATTAACCAAATAGCCGATAACCTTATAACCAAAAAATGAAATTAAAAAAATTACTTTTTGCCGGGTTTACAGCCTTGCTATTAAATAAGCAGGTGATTTCACAAAACATCAATGTAACCTTACAGTCGCAGTTGCAATATCCCGGTCAAACCTGTGCCAACATTGGTGGTTATGTTGATTCCTTAAATAATGAATACGCCCTGGTAGGTGCATCACATGGTATGTCAATTGTAGATGTTACAGATCCACTTAATCCGGTTGAAGTAATTCAGGTTCCGGGTCCTGATAATTTATGGCGTGAAATAAAAGTGCGCGGCAAATATGCTTATGTTACTACCGAGGGTGGTGGAGGTTTGCAGATTGTTAACCTTTCCAGTTTACCTGATGTAAATGGTATTACCTATCAAAGTTGGACTGGTGATGGAGTTATTGCCGGGCAATTAAACAGTATTCATGCGTTACATATTGATAATAACTTTGTGTATTTATATGGCAGTAATTTGTTTAGTGGTGGCGCTGTAGTTGCTGATATTACTGATCCATGGAATCCAGCCTATGTTGGTAAATATGAAGTAGGTGCAGGCAACTCAGCTTATGTACATGATGGATATGTTCGTAATGACACATTGTATGCAGGACATATTTATTCCGGTTACTTTTCAATAGTTGATTTTACGGACAAAGCAAGCCCTGTTGAGTTGGTTAACCAGTTTACTCCCGGCAATTTTACCCATAATACCTGGCTTTCCAGCAATAGCAAAGTGCTTTTTACAACCGATGAAGTAGACAATTCCTATCTGACAGCTTATGATATTTCGGATTTGGCTAATATTAGTGAGTTAGACAAGATACAATCCAATCCCGGCTCCGGTTCAATGGTACACAATACACATATTATTAATGTAGCTGGTAATGATTATGCTGTAACCTCCTGGTATAAAGATGGCTTTACCATTATAGATGCCGGCCGGCCTCAAAACTTAGTGCAGGTAGGAAATTATGATACGTATAGTGGTTCTGGCGGTGGCTCTGAAGGTGATTGGGGAGTGTACCCTTATCTCCCTTCAGGAACTATTGTTGTTTCAAACATTGATGAAGGTTTATTTGTTTTTACCCCAATATATACTCGTGCCTGTTACTTAGAAGGAGCAGTAACCAACACCTGTGGCAGTGGGTTAAATAATGTACAAATAACAGTAACTGCTGCAGGTATTAATGAAACTACTGATATCACTGGGCAATACAAAACAGGTACGCCAAGTTCTGGAACTTACAATGTAACATTTTCAAGAAGTGGCTACATAACTCAAACTATTTCAGGGGTGGCGTTATCACCAGGTAATATAACTACAGTAGATGTTCAGATGGTGCCTGTAAATGCTGCATTTACTTTAAATGGCCTTACTACAAATGCAGTCACCACCAACCCGCTTGCAGGTGTGAATGTAAATATCAGCAATAACAATAACTTTTACAGTTTTATGTCTGACACAAATGGTGCTTTTACAAGCTGTAATGTAATAAGCAATTCAGATTATTTTGTCAATGCTGGTAAATGGGAGTATATTACTTATTGCGCCTCTAACCAATCTATTGATTCAACCAACAGCAATGTTTCATACGCACTTACTAAGGGATATTATGATGACTTTACCTTTGACTTTGGATGGGCTATAACTACAACTGCTTCAACAGGGGGATGGCAGCGTGGTATTCCGCTTGGTACTAATTTTAATGGCAATCCGGCTAATCCTGGTATTGATGACAGCACTGATTGCGCTAATATGGCCTATGTAACCGGCAATACCGGATTTACCGGTTCAGATGATGATATAGATGACGGTTCAACAACTTTAAGCTCTCCATTATTTGATTTAACTACCTATACAGACCCTTACTTAGATTATTCACGTTGGTTTTATAATGATGGTGGGAGCAGCACGCCAAATGATTCTTTATGTATTTACCTGAATAATGGTACACAAACAGTACTGGTTGAATATGTATTAGCTACTTCTCAGGGAAACTCTACATGGGTGCATAAATCACATAAAATATCAGATTACATAACTCCAACAGCTACAATGCAACTAATTGTAAAAGCAGCTGATAATAGCCCCGGTCATATAGTTGAGGCAGGTTTTGATAAATTCTTGATTAATGAAGGCCCTACAGGGTTATCATCCGAACTTGTTATAACAAATACAACCATTCATGTTTTTCCTAATCCATTTACTGAAGAAACCACTATAGCTTATCAGTTAGCAAATAAACCGTCAACCGGTAGCAGTATTGTAATAACTGATATTTCAGGCAGAATAGTAAGTAAATTACCGCTATCCCAGACTAAAGGAACTATTCAGCTAAACCCTTCCATAGATGCTGGAATTTATTTTGTAAGAATAATAAATAGCGGTGAAATAACAGAGCCGGTGAAAGTGCTGAAAATAAATTAATAGGGATTACAACCCGCTTGTATCAGTTATGCTGAGCGAATGAGTTTGCTTTTGTTTGCAAACTCATTCAGCCGAAGTATAGTAAAACAGATTATTATTTTTTCTTTTTGTATAAAGGAGAGCTATTGAGCCCCAGTTTATGGAAGAAATGAGTAAATGATACACGTAAAACTCCAAGTCCGTATTTTGAACTACGACTAAAATTTATAGACGATGCTTCGGGGAAATATTTAGTAGGACAAGTGATTTCGGCAATTTCAAAACCTGCCATAAAAATCTGGGAAATCATTTCGTTATCAAAAATAAAGTCATCATTATTGGCTTCATAGTTTACAGTTTCCAAAACTTCTCTTGAGAATGCACGATAACCTGTATGATATTCTGAAAGTTTCTGATTGATTAATATATTCTGGGAAAGTGTTAAGCAACGGTTAAAAATATATTTATATATGGGCATTCCTCCTTTTAAAGCCCCTTTACCCAATATTCGTGAGCCAAATACTACAGGATATAAATCATTGGCAATTATATGGGCCATGGAAGAAATTAAAAGCGGGGTGTACTGATAATCCGGATGAAGCATGATTACTATATCTGCGTTCAGTTCAAGAGCTTTATTATAACAAGATTTCTGATTGCCACCATACCCCTTGTTGTTTTCATGGCGTATAACATGTTTAATACCAATGCGGTTAGCTACATCAACAGTATTGTCTCTACTCCTGTCATCAACCAATACCACATCATCTACAATATCAAATGGAATTTCGTTATATGTTTGTTCAAGTGTTAAAGCTGCATTGTATGCAGGCAGAACTACCACTACTTTTTTATTCTTTATCATTATTTCTCTCTAAAACAATTTAAAAACTGATACCCCTTAATACCAAATTAGTTAGCTTTTAACTTCTCCTTAAATATCTTTTTAAATTTTTCTACCTTAGGTCTTACAACAAACTGGCAGTATGACTCCTCCCCATGCAGACTGAAATAATTATCATGATAATCCTCTGCTTTGAAAAAAGCTGTGAACGGGCTTATTTCTGTCACTATGGGCTTATCCCATATAGCGGATTCATCTAACTCTTTTTTATATTTCTCTGCCAGATTTTTTTTTGTGTGGTTTGTATAAAAAATCACAGAACGGTACTGGGTTCCAATATCATTTCCCTGCCTGTTAAGTTGAGTAGGATCGTGTGATTTCCAGAATGCGGCCAGCAACTCTTCATAACTTATTTTTGCAGGATCATATACTATTTTACAAACTTCGGCATGACCGGTATTACCTGTACATACTTCTTTATAAGAAGGATTTTGAATTGTTCCTCCTGAAAATCCTGAAGTGACAGACTCAACACCGTTTAATAACTTAAATTGAGCTTCTACACACCAAAAACAGCCTGCTCCAAAATATGCAGTATCCATAGATTCAAAAATAGTTAGATTAAGTTTGGTTACTCTAAGAGAGTTCCGGCACAGCCACCAAATTCTCCTTCTGATAAAAATTACCTCCGGTTTCTGCTAACTCTTTCAATCTTTTTGTAGGACTAAAACGTTTACCGTATTTTTTTGCAAGAATAGTGCATTCGTCAACAAACTTTTTAACTCCTACAGTATCAATAAATGAGATAACACCACCCGTGTATGGCGCAAATCCCCAACCGAGGATAGAACCAATATCGGCATCAGCAGGCTTAGTAACAATATTCTCCTCCAAACATTTTACCGCTTCCAGTGCCTGAATATATAACAAACGTTTTTTTATTTCCTCTGCACCCGGCTGATTTGATTTAGGAGAATATAATTTAGATAACCCAGGCCACAACATTTTTTTACCATCATCAGGGTATTCATAAAAGCCTTTTTTGGCCTTTTTACCAGGTCTGTTTAACTCATCAATAAATTTATTAATAACATCAACAGCAGCCGTTTTACTTTTCTTTCCTGTGTCAGTCTCTGTTTGTTTGTTTATTTTATAACACAATTCAATGCTTACCTCGTCTGCCAATGCAAGCGGGCCAACCGGCATACCGGCCATTTTTCCTGCATTTTCAATAAGTGCAGGAGCAATACCTTCTGCCAGACATTCCATACCTTCAAACAAATAAGTTGAAAAAACACGCGAGGTGTAAAAACCTCTTCCATCATTCACCACAATAGGCGTTTTTTTAATCTTTTTCACAAAGTCAATGGCCATTGCAATAGCATAATCAGAAGTTTTTTTACCTAAGATAACTTCTACCAACTGCATCTTATCTACCGGTGAAAAGAAATGAAGGCCAATAAAATTTCCTGGCCGCGCTGAAACTTTTGCCAATCCCGTTATAGGCAAGGTAGATGTATTGGATGCAAATACTGCATTTTTGGAAAGTACGGCTTCTGTTTCTTTGGTAACAGTCGCCTTCAGTTCACGACTTTCAAACACCGCTTCAATCACCAAATCGCAACCGGTAAGGTCAGCAGGATTATCTGTTGCATGTATTCTGTTTAACTGTTCATCGTATTTTTCTTTGGTAATCTGGTTCTTGGAAAGCTTGTCTGAAAATAACTTTACAGAATATGCCTTCCCTTTTTCAGCGGATTCTTTGGTAACATCTTTCAACACCACATTCAAACCATTTACTGCTGCCACATAAGCTATACCTGCTCCCATCATACCAGCTCCAAGTATTCCCACTTTTTTAATGGTTGTTGGAGGAACAGTTGCCGGTCTGGCTTCCCCTTTATTTGCTTCATTCATATTGATAAACATAGTACGAATCATATTCTTCGATTCGGCAGATAAAACACATTTTGTAAAATAGCGGCACTCTACTGTTAATGCCCTATCAATAGGCAATTGCAACCCTTCGTAAACACAGTTGAGAATTGCATTTACAGCCGGATAATTACCATACGTTTTTTTAAGAGCCAGTCCGGCAGCAGCAGGCAGTATTGTTAATACTTTAGGACTTTGTATTTCCCCTCCGGGGATTCTGAATTTTTCTTCATCCCAGGGCTGTACTGATTTACCGGTGCTTAGAATCCATTGCTTTGCAGCAGGAATCAATTGCTCCTGCACATCCACCAATTGATTAATCAATCCGCTTTTCAATGCCTGTTCAGGACGCAACTTTTTACCTTCCAGCAATAAAGGCAATGCTTCCTGCACACCTATCATACGTGGCAGCTTTTGTGTGCCCCCACCTCCGGGAAGCAGACCAAGCAATACTTCCGGCAATCCTATCTGTATTCTGGAATCATTCACGGCAATACGGTAATGGCAGGCAAGACAAATCTCATATCCACCTCCCAGTGCAGTACCATTGATAGCAGCCACTACAGGTTTGCCACCTGTTTCTGTTTTTCTCAAGACAGCATGAAGACGGTTGGCCAGCGCCATAACTTCTTTCGGATCATTTACACCGATAATCATCTTCAGATCGGCACCTAACATAAAATCTTTTTTTGAAGAGGTGATGATAATGCCTTTTACTGTTTGATCAGCAATAGCAGCGCTGATATTTTGTTCAAAATCAGAAAGAAATTCTGAATCAATTACGTTTACGGATGAGTTGCTGTTATCAAAGCTGATAGTTGCTATTCCGTCTGTGTCTGTTGTGTAGTGTATCATGTTAAATCCTTTCAATAATTGTTGCAATGCCCATACCACCACCAATACAAAGTGTAGCAAGACCTGTTTGTTTGTTAGTTCTTTCCAGTTCATCAACAAGGGTTCCTATAAGCATTCCCCCTGTAGCGCCCAATGGATGCCCCATAGCGATGGCACCACCGTTAACGTTTACTTTGTCTGCAGAAATGTTAAGTTCATCCATAAACCTTAAAGGAACTACAGCAAACGCCTCATTTACCTCAAACAGGTCTATATCCGATACTTTCATCTTTGCTTTCTTCAATGCCTTTAATGAAGCGGGTCCAGGTGCAGTAAGCATAATGGTTGGTTCTGCTCCCAGTATGGCAAAAGAGCGTATTTTAGCACGCGGCTTCAGGTTTAGTTTTTTACCAATCTGTTTGCTGCCAATAAGCACAAGTGAAGCACCATCAACAATACCGGAAGAATTACCTGCATGGTGAGGATGAATCAGGGTTTCTACTTCCGGATAGCTTTGTATTGCCACAGAATCATATCCGGCCATTGCACCCATTGCTTCAAAAGCAGGTTTAATGGTAGCCAGTTTTTGAATGTTGGCATCTGCACGTACTGTTTCATCACGGTCGAGGATAGTAATGCCATTTACATCTTTTACAGGTATTATTGATTTTTTGAATCGTTCTTCTTCCCATGCTTTGGCAGCACGCCTGTGCGATTCAACAGCAAAGGCATCCAACTGTTCGCGGCTATATCCATATTTGGTGGCAATAAGGTCGGCTGATATGCCTTGTGGAACAATGCGGTAGCTCATTAGCATATTGGGGTCTGAAAACAATGCAAAACCATCAGATCCCATTGCCACGCGCGACATTGATTCAACACCGCCCGCTACTATAAGGTCAGTAAAACCAGACATTATATAGGCAGATGCCTGGTTGACAGCCTCCAATCCTGATCCACAGTAACGGTTGAGTGAAACACCTGCCGTAGTATTGCTATATCCGGCTGCAATAGCCGCTGTTTTTGCTATGTCGGAACCTTGTTCAGCCACCTGTGTAACACAACCTATGATGGAATCTTCTACATACGAAGTATCTAAGTTGTTGCGTTCGCGTATTGCTTTAAAGGTTGTGGTTAGCAGCCGTAGTGCCGGCACTTCATGTAGAGTACCATCTTTTTTGCCCCTTCCTCGCGGGGTACGTACTGCATCGTAAATAAAAGCTTCTGCCATTTTTATAAAAGTTTAAGCTGAACCAGTTTCAGCATCCGGTTAAAAGGTTATAAGTTGCATGTTTATTGGAAACTATACTACTATAGTTTGTATTCAAAAATAACTATTTTTTTTAAATATACTGAATCTTAGTGAGTTTGCGATAGCAAAGTCGGTTAGATTCGGTAATATGCTCTGGATAAAACTCAATAAGTATAGCCTCCCCCGCTATCACTTCGCTGCCATTATTTTCTGGTATTTATTGCTATTGGTAGGATCAATCTCATTCAGCAGATTCACAATTTTGGCCTTTTCATCAGGGAAAGCTCCTGAAAAAATATTGATTATTTCATCTGATTTTGCATTAAAAAAAACCTGCATGCTGTATGATAATGGTTTAATTTGGTGTATCTTTCTCAGATTCAGAAGGCTTTCATAGATATTTGTACGGGCAGTTTCTTTATTATCAACCATCATATCCATTCCCAGACGGTGATATTTATACATACATTCACGCAGTGGAACAAACGTAGCATCCAACATATTATTAATTAACCAATAACGGTTTTTGTTACCATCAAATGCTTTCCAGCCAAGGTCATTTGAACTTTGTGCATTATTTACAATGGCTAAGGCTTTTTGCAGGTAAT
>JAHEXZ010000030.1:0-38278 GCA_023251835.1 Bacteroidota bacterium
TGATGGACACTTAATTGTTCCATAAGAACAAAAGACGCAGCAATCGCCCTGCTTAGGTTTTATAACTTTTTTACAATTTTCACATTCATAAAAAAACTGGCAAGCATCAGTTGGCATTATTTCAGATTTCTTATGACCACAATAAGGACAGGTAATAACAGATTGAAATTTAACAGGCTTTTCTTCAACAATTGAGTTAGCAATTAATTCTGTTATATCAATTCCATTTGAAGGATGTGGAATAGTATTGCAGGTAATAATTCTACCGGCTCCGGATTTCTGTAGCTTTTCAAAAGCATTTCCGGCAAATACACCATGTACCCCCACACATACAGGAGGTTTCATTCCGGACTTTTTGAGATGAGTAATTGTTTCTATCATGGTTTGTGCAGTAGAAATTATATCATCCACCAATACAGGAGTATGATTCTTGTATTTTTCAACCTGCGGAACAGCAATTTTCACTTCTTTATCACCTAACCTTGTTTTTTCAAGTACGATAAAAGGAGCATTTGCATTTTTTGCTACTTCTGAAACCCATTGTTCGCTTTCCGCATCCGGCCCTATTAATAGGGGGTTACTTATATGTTCACTTATATATGATGAAATAAGACGCGAGGCATGAAGCACCTTACAAGGAATTGAATAAATTTCACCCATGGAATGTCTTCGGTGCAAATGTGGATCAATGGTAATGAGCGTATCTGCAAATTCTGGAATAAGGGAAGCGAAGTATTCGGAGGTTATTCCTTCTCCCTGATTAAAAACTTTATCCTGGCGCATATAAGCAAGATAAGATGCAACAAGGCAGGTAGAATCTGCCCCCAGCGATTTCAATGTTTTAGATAAAAAGTACAGAGGCAATAATTTCTCATCAGGATAAGCCAGCGTACACACCATAATGGTTTTCCTGCTTTCTACTTCGCTTAGGACACGCACGTATGTTTCTCCATCGGGGAAATGCCGTATTACGGCTTCTCCTATATCAGCCTTTATAGCTGTTGCAATACTTTTTGCAAGCATTTCATTTCCGGGTAATGCAAATACAACAGGTTTCATTTTTCTATACTTATAATACCGTTATCACTTTTCATATAATTTATGGCGTAATCCAACTCTCCTTTGGCTTCGGCATAAACAGTAAATAATACTTCACCCACGTTAACTTTTTTACCAAGCGGGGACAAAAATAAAATGCCTGCTGATGAAAATTTAGGAGCACCGGCAAGCTTTGCCACACGTGCCAGTTTGCGATTATCAATAGCTTTTATAAGTCCTTCCTTATCTGATAATACATCATATTTATATTTTGCATATACAGGTTCTCTGAATCCTCCCTGTCTTTCACAAATAGATTGAAATTTTGCCCAGGCCTTGCCGTTTTCAAGAAATTCTTTTGCAACACTGTTTCCGGTTCCTGTCGGATATTTGCCAGATAACTCCAATAATGCACCTGCCAATGTAACAGCTCTGTCTTTTAAGTCCTGCGGAGCGTTTTTTTCATTTTTTAGCACAGACAAAATATCCATTGCTTCCAATGAAGGACCTATACCTCTTCCAACCGGTTGCGAACCATCCGTTATTATTACTTTCACATGCAAATCAACTAGTTTTCCAACAGTTTCAAAATCATTCTGAAGTTTTTTAGCATCGCTGACAGATCTGACTTTAGCTGTTTCCCCAACCGGGATATCAATCACTACATGAGTTGCACCTGCTGCGGCTTTTTTTGAAAGAACAGATGCAATCATTTGTCCTTTGCTATCCACATCCAATGATTTTTCGACTGAAATGAGAATATCATCAGCAGGACTGAGATTTACAGCACCTCCCCAAACAATACAACCATTTTCCTTCCCCACTATTTGTTTTATTTCATTCAGCTCAAATTCCACAGAGGTCATTGTCTCCATAGTATCAGCCGTTCCGGCAGGAGAGGTAATAGCTCTTGAAGATGTTTTGGGAATGGTTAATCCTGCTGCTGAAACAATACTCACAACAATGGGAGTTGTGCGATTGCCCGGTAATCCGCCAACACAGTGTTTATCCAAAATCATGGCGTTGTGCCATTTTATTTTTTTTCCGGCATTTATCATTGCTTTGGTTAATCCTATTATTTCATTTAACGAAAGATTTTCGCCTGAACATGCGGAAATAAAGGCTGCTAATTCAATGTTGGAGTATTTACCAGCTACCACATCCGTTATAATGCTCTGAAAATGCAGTTCGTTTAGCTCTTTTCGATACATTTTTGCCCGTACATAGCGTAACGAATCAATGTGTTCTAAATGTGAAAAGGCTATACAGTCTCCATCCTTTACTGTTAGTCTTTTCATGGCTTCCATTGACAGGCCGGCTTCATCGTGATGTAGTAAATCTGAATGAACAACATTCAATGTTGCGATGATACTTCTGCCATTGTAATGAATTACTATCCGCGTTAATGCAGTAAACCCTTCAGATTGGCACACATGGCAATCCGAGCGCATAAAAACAATATTTTCCCTGTAGGTGTCAATTCCTATATTTTTTACTTTTAATGTATTACTTGTATTTGAGCACTTATTCATGGATCTCAACTTTTTCATTAAGTACGGGGATCTCGCAGTCCCAACCATACACATCTTTAATTTTAACCCTGAGTGCGTCTGCTGACTGAGGTTCACCATGCACAATAAAAATTTTCTCCGGACTTTTTTTTAAATGACTCAACCAATTGATTAATTCTTTTTGATCCGCATGAGCAGATAAACCTTGTACATTTTCAATATTGGCTTTAACGTTATAATACTGTCCGTAAAGTTTGATTTCTTTAACTCCATCCAGCAGTTGTCTTCCTCTGGTACCTTCGGCCTGGTAGCCTGCAAGCAATATGGTTGCAGAATCATCTCCAAGATACTTCCGGAAATAAGCAAGCACCCGTCCACCGGAAGCCATACCGCTGCCTGCAATAACTATTTTAGCACTTTTATCAGCAATAAGCCTTATCGTTTCTTCAATGGTTTGTATATATCTTATGTCCTTGCACATCTGGCTGCATTGGTCAGCCGGAAGTTTATGCCATTCTGTATAATGCTGAAAAATATCCAGTACATTTTTCCCCATAGGACTATCCATATATACCGGGATCTCAGGAATTTCCCCTTTTTTTCTTAACTGCCAGAGCAGATACATCAGCATTTGCGTACGTTCCACTGCAAAACTGGGTATGATAATAATGCCTTGCTTTTTTGCAGCATTATTAATTATCTCTATCAGCTGTTCTTCCGGGCGATCAGGGTGCAGGCGATCCCCGTAAGTGGATTCAATTATTAAAATATCTGCCGCTTCCGGTTTTTGTGGAGGATACATTAGTAAATCATTCTCTCGTCCTACGTCACCGGAGAAAACGATTAACTTATTACCAATTTTCAATTCAATAAATGTTGCCCCTATAATGTGGCTATTGTACCTGAAACGAAAATAAATTTTGTCTCCTATTTCTACCCATTTATCAAGTGGCTGGGCAAAAAAATGTGGTAAAGTTTTTTCTACATCTTTTAAATCATACAAAGGCAGGGCAGGTTTGTGTTTTGAATACCCTTTTGCATTGGCTCTCTCGGCATCTTCTTCCTGAATTTTTGCACTGTCGCGTAAGATAATTTTTGTAACTTCAATCGTTGGGGAAGTTCCATAAATTAATCCCTGAAACCCTTGTTTTACGAAACGTGGCAGATATCCAACATGATCAAGATGGCCATGTGTAAGCAAAACCAAATCTATCTTAGCAGGCTCAGCAGCAAGGGCTTCCCAATTTAATAACCGAAGTTTTTTTAAGCCCTGAAACAAACCGCAATCAATAAGAATATTTTTTGCGGAAGTTTGAACTAGGTACTTCGAGCCAGTGACAGTTCCTGCAGCACCTAAAAACTGAATTTTTATGTTGTTGTTTTTTGACATAATCATTGTTTAGCAATTCCTAACCTTTTTCCTATCTGTATTATAATAAGTGATACTATACTTGCCGCTATTGAAACTAACCAGTCATATACTGACATTTCATATAACGATAGCACTTCCCTTACAGGAATGATAAAGTATACACTTAATAAAATCAATATAGAAAACACAATTGCTCTCCACACATATTTATTTCTGAAAACCTCAGAACGAAAAAAAGAAGATCCGCTACTTCCCATATTAAAAACATGGAGGAGCTGAGAAAAAATAAGTGTAAAGAATAAAATATTATTGCAAAGCTCCGGGTTCCATGTTTCTGTTTTATGTATTGTAAAATGGCTGATTAAGACAGCACCTACACTCGTTGTGCCAATGATGATGGAATAGAAGGAGATAGCGATCCACCTTTTACGATCAATGATAGGTTCATTTATATTTCTTGGAGGTTGCCGCATGATGTTGCTGCTACCTCCAGTAACACCTAATGCAAGAGCTGGCAGAACATCGGTTATAAGATTAATAAAAAGTATTTGTAATGGGAATAGCTGAAAGTGAAGATTAAAGATTGAAGCAGTGGCAATCACCATTAACTCACTGAGGTTACAGGAAAGCAGAAAAATGACGAACTTTCTTATATTATCGAATATGATGCGCCCCTGTTTAATTGCGATTACTATGGATGAAAACGAATCGTCCTTCAATACCATATCAGCTACTTCCTGTGAAACCTGTGTACCCCTTAACCCCATGGCAATACCGATGTCGGCTTTTTTTAATGCGGGAGCATCATTTACACCATCGCCCGTCATTCCCACAATATTTTTTCTTTCCTGTAAAACAGAAACCAAATCAAGTTTCTGTTTGGGACTTACCCTTGCAAATATTTTTGTGTTCAGCCAATTTGTTTTTTCTTCTTCAGAAAGTTGCTCATAATTTTTCATCTCCTTTCCCGGTACTACTTTAGCATTATTATCCCCGACTATCCCAAGTTTCAGAGCAATGTTTTTGGCTGTAGCCGGATGATCGCCCGTAATCATTATCACATTGATACCAGCCGATTTACATTCCTCTATTGCTGCATACACCTCTTCCCTTGGGGGATCAATCATGCCGAATAATCCGGCAAATACCAGATTCTTTGACAAGTCTTCATCTGCTGATGTGGTTGGCTTATAGGCCCCTGCAATTACTCTTAATCCTGTATCAGCAAGTTTTTCTGCTTTTTGTAACCAATGTTCTTTCTTTTCTTTATATAGTTCGGTGATACCATTTTTTTCAAGAATATGGGTACAGCGCATTAATAATTCTTCCGAAGCACCTTTTGCATAAACGGTATACTCTTTTTCTGTTTGATGCAATGTTGCCATTATTTTAGTTTCGGAAGAAAAAGGTTCTTCCTTCGTTTTTGGAAATCTGTTCCTGTATTCCTGAATATTGATATTGTTTTTTAGGGCAAACTTCAGAAGGCCGGTTTCAAGAGGATCTCCAATTTCTTTAATCGCTCCGTTACGGTTTTGTAATTCGGCAGTATTGCATAAAACCGCAATGCAGTTGATAATTTCCAAAGCCTCTGTATTTTCAGCAGGAGTGAGGATTGAATTGACTTCTATTTTATTTTGCGTAAGGGTTCCTGTTTTATCAGTACATATTACATTGGTTCCTCCCAGAGTTTCAACTGCCGACAATTTTTTTACAATCACATTATGCCTTGCCATTTTCATCATTCCCTGTGCCAATGCCATTGTGGCTACTATTGGCAAGCCTTCAGGTATAGCTGCCACTGCCAGCGCAATAGAAGTTTCGAGCATTTCAAGTATTTTTTGCCCGTTTAAAAGTCCGGCAATAAAAATTACTACAACCAGGGCTACTGTTATCCAAATAAGTTTTTTGCTGAAATCTTCCAGTTTTTTTTCAAGAGGTGTTGCGGCCTGGTCTGCCAATTGAACCATCCGGGCAATTTTTCCAAGCTCGGTATCCATACCTGTTTCAGTAATTACCACGTAGCCGTTTCCTTTGGTAGAATATGTCCCTTTATAGACCATGTTATTTCGCTCAGCAAGGGTGATATCGGCTTGCAATTTTCCGGTTTGTTTTTCAACGGGTACAGATTCACCCGTTAATGCCGATTCATCAATTTGCAGTTGGGAGGCATTGAAAATTCTTCCATCGGCAGGAACCATATCTCCGGCTTCAATATAAACCACATCGCCCGGAACAATATCTTCAGCATTTATTTCTTCGAGTTTTTTATCCCGAAGGACTTTAGCAGGAACAGCAGATAGTTTTTTAAGCGCATTCATGGAACGTTCCGCCTGGTATTCCATGTAAAATCCGATGATGGCATTGATAAGGATCACGATAAGAATGGCTATGCCGTCCAACCATTCTCCAAAATAAAAGGATAATCCCGCAGCAAAACACAGAAACCATACAATAGGGCTTTTGAATTGGCTCAGGAAAATAAATCCTACATTCCTGCTTTTTTGCTCCTCTATTTTATTGAATCCATATTCCTTCAAACGTTTTTCAGTTTCAATTGATGACAAGCCATTGGTAGCATCAGACTGAAGCACATTTAGCACAACCGATGCTTCTGTAGCAAAAGGAGGAGTATTTAATCTAATGCTTCCCATTGTTCATCAATTTACGGCATAGCTGGTTTCCTTCCTTAAGGATCGAATCAATCCGGGAAGGGCTAATTCCAATAGCACTTAGCCGATTTTTATCTTCACAAACTTCTTTACATAACACTATGTTATTTTCTAACAGCTGTTGTTTTTCTTTTTTAGAAAGTGTAGTAAGGCAGGTAACAGGATATAACCCCAGGGTATCTATCAAATCTTTTAGGCTTCCTTGTTTAGGAAAATCCCAACCCAATAAATTAAGCCCGGCACAAGTTCCATATTGAATAGCATCGCTTGTAAAACGAGTATTTGTTACAACCCATCCCTGATGAAATTTTGTACTATGCCCCGGAAGCATTACCCATGAGGCCTCAACATCTTTAAAACGTGCCTGTATGTATAAGGGGATTTTTACATCACAAACAGTTCCCGGTTGATTGTGATATTTACATTCAATCATAAAATGATGATGGTCTTTTTCAGCAATCACATCAATTTCATGGTTTACGCATTTACCTTTTACAATTTGTCCAACCATTATTGCATATCCCTGGTATTTAAGAATTTCACCTACGTATTTCTCAAAGGGATAGCCTGATGGCCCTAACTCCATTATACCTCTTTTCAGATTATATCTTGCAGCCAGGATACCTGAAGTTTGCCGTAATAAATTAAATGCAATACGATAGATTTTTTTAGTTGAAATACCTTCATAAAGTTCAGAACGGACTTCATTCAAGATATTGTCAATAGTATATTCACTCGCTCCTGCTCTTTGCAGGGAAGCACGTAATTTTTCCTCTGAAAATGGAACAACCATCCCTGATGCTTTCGTGATTAATATATTCTTTTTCATTTATTAGGATTACTCTCCATGCACTTGTTTATACTGATTGCAAGGCATCTGATTAATTCATATTCATCATTTATAAAGTAATAAGAATTGTAACCTTCTTTTTCCTGACTCAAAACAGAACAATTTTTCATCACTATTAAATGTCTTGAAGTCTGTGGCTGAGTTAATCCAAGACTTTCCTGAATTTGTTTGACAGACATTTTCAGGATTCTTTTTCCCCCTAAGAGGCTAAGAATTTTAATCCGAACAGGATGACCCAATGCCTTCATCATTTCAGAGGCTCTGATAAAGGATTCATCAATCGTTTTCATATTTGAATATTTAGATATGCAAATATATATTTACTCAAATATGGCACCCATGATATTGTTCATTTAATCTGATGATTGTTATCAGCTTATGTAGAAAATTATCAACGATAATCTCGAATGGGGAATTTGTTTTAATATTACCCTAAAAGTCGCAAGTTAATTAAACAAAATCCCTCAAGTTGTTGATAAAACAGTGCTTGAGGGATTTGTTTATGTCACCCAAAAGGTGAATATAGTGGTATCTAACTCACTATCATGGACAAAGTTATATAATCCTCTAAAAACATCACACCTTATGGCGGACTAAATTTCATTTATCAAGCTATGAACCGCTATGGGCTTGATAAATTCATTAATGATTCGATTGGCTATCGCAGTGTATTAGCGCAATATTCATACTTCGATATAGTTTTATCATTGTTTGGCAATGCACTTACACAAGGCAGCTATATAGCCGACTTAGAAGTATAACAAAACACTTCAGGGCTGGTGCAGCGTCCTATCAAAAAGAAGCGATTGAATTTTACAATCAGCGGGGAGATGCGGAGAACTCCAATCGTTATATGCTCAACGATTTTAACTTACATCATCTGCCTTTTATGGATATGGATATGGATACCAATACCGTTTATATGTACTTTATGGCCATGTGCGCAACTTTGTTTGAGTGGATGAAAAATGTGTTGGTAAAAAGACACAATACTCCATCCTTCGTATCTGAATAATTGTTTTACGGGAATGGCTTGAAATCCTTTTGGGGAAAGGGGGGAGTGTATCTGTCCCTTGCAAAAAACACACCTAAAATACCTGTATTGACATTTTTTTTACCCCAACTCCTTAAAAATTAACTTCGTATTTTTGTTTGCGAGTTTTGGGGTCAATATAAATTTTAAAATTATTGCAATAACTCCTACTTTTATAAAATATTGTTCAAGATGAAAATTCTTATCAAAAATATAAAATCACTTATTCAGACGGACGAACAGAACATAGAAAAAGTTGCTGCCGGACGAATGAAAACTTTACCTTCTATTACCGATGCCTGGCTTGCTATTGAAGATGATAAAATAGCGGGTTTTGGTAAAATGGAAGATTGGGAAGGTATTTCAGACTGGAGCAATCTGACAGTTATTGATGCAACGGATAAGCTGGTTTTTCCCTGCTGGTGCGACAGTCATACGCATATAGTCTATGCAGGTAGCAGAGAAGGTGAGTTTGTTGACCGTATCAATGGATTAACGTATGAAGAAATATTTCAAAGGGGAGGAGGGATTTTAAATTCAGCTAAAAGGTTGCAACAGGCATCGGAAGATGAATTGGTGCAAGGTGCTCTACAGCGTTTGAATGAAATTATGCTTCAGGGTACCGGTGCTATTGAAATTAAAAGCGGATATGGTTTAAGTGTTGAAGCAGAGTTGAAAATGCTGCGTGTAATTAAAAAGCTAAAAACACTTTCACCGCTTGCAATTAAAGCTACCTTTCTGGGAGCACATGCTGTTCCGTCTGAATATAAAGAACATAAAGCGGATTATATCAAATTACTTATTAATGAAATGATGCCGATAATTGCCAGTGAGCAGTTGGCTGATTATTGTGATGTGTTTTGTGAGCAGAATTATTTTACGAAAGAAGAAACAGTTGAAATACTTATTGCTGCTAAAAAAAACGATATGATTCCGAAAGTACATGCAGAACAGTTGAGCAATTCGGGTGGGGTATTGGCTGGTGTTGAGGTAGGAGCTGTAAGTGTTGATCATTTGGAGTACGTTGGTGATAAAGAAATAGAAGCATTAAAAAATTCGGATACCATACCTACTATTTTGCCTGGTGCGGCTTTCTTTTTGAGCCTGCCATATCCACCAGCGCGTAAAATGATAGATGCAGGGTTGCCTGTTGCCATAGCCAGCGATTATAACCCGGGCAGCAGCCCAAGCGGTAATATGAATTTAATGATTGCTCTTGCCTGTATACAGTATAAATTGACACCGGAGGAGGCTATTAATGCTGCAACTATTAATTCTGCCTATGCAATGGGTTTAAGCAAAACACACGGAAGTATTGCAATTGGCAAACAAGCCAATGTATTTATTACAAAAGAAATTCCAGGTTATTCATTTATACCTTATTCTTTTGGGAGTAACTTGATTGAAACGATTATTATTAATGGGAAAGTAATGAACTAAAATATACGAAATAAAAAAATGAATCAACTAATTGAATGTGTTCCTAATTTTAGTGAAGGGAACGATATGAACATCATCAAACAAATTACAGATGAGATAGAATCGGTAGAAGGTGTAAAGCTGTTGAATATAGACCCCGGAAAAGCAACAAACCGTACGGTGGTGACATTTTTGGGAAATCCTCAGGCAGTAATAGAAGCAGCATTCCTGGCAATAAAAAAAGCAAGTGAAGTAATTGATATGTCTAAACATAAAGGGGAGCACCCTCGTATGGGAGCTACAGATGTTTGTCCGCTCATTCCTATTGCTGGTATTTCTATGGAAGAAACTGCGGAGTATGCTAAAAGGCTTGGTGCAAGGGTAGGAGAGGAGTTAGGAATTGCCGTATACCTCTATGAAGCGGCACAGGAAAACAAACAGAGGAATAATCTGTCTGTTATTCGTGCCGGAGAATATGAAGGTTTTTTCAAGAAAATAAATTTGCTGGAATGGAAACCTGATTATGGGCCATCTGTACATTCCGTAAAATCAGGTTCTACAGTGATTGGAGCACGAGACTTTCTTGTTGCTTACAACATCAACCTGAATACTACATCCACGCGCAGAGCCAATTCCATTGCATTTGATGTGCGTGAAGCGGGACGTGTGAAACGGGAGGGTAATTCGGTTACAGGAAAAATAGTAACCGATGAAAAGGGGAACCCTGTTAATATTCCCGGAACATTAAAATCTGTGAAGGCGATAGGCTGGTACATTGAAGAATATGGTGTTGCACAAATATCCATGAACCTTACCAATATCAATATAACACCTGTACATATTGCTTTTGATGAAGTATGTAACAAAGCAAATGAACGTGGAATAAGGGTTACAGGCTCTGAACTGGTAGGTTTGATTCCTCTTAAAGCAATGCTGGATGCCGGTAAATATTTCTTGGAAAAACAAAACCGATCAACCGGTGTTTCGGAAAAAGAACTCATCAAAATTGCTGTAAAATCGCTTGGATTGGATGAATTAGCTCCTTTCAAACCCCAAGAACGAATTATTGAATACCTGCTAAAAGATTCATCAAAGGAAAGGCTGATAAAAATGAATCTTTCTGAATTTGCTGATGAAACAGCAAGTGAAAGTCCTGCTCCTGGTGGAGGCTCTATTTCAGCATATATTGGCTCATTAGGTATTGCACTTGGAACTATGGTGGCTAATTTATCATCACATAAACCGGGTTGGGATGAGCGTTGGAAGGAGTTCTCCGATTGGGCAGAGAAAGGGCAATATTATAAGAACGAGCTGCTGAAACTGGTAGATGAAGATACCAATGCTTTCAATAAAATTATGGCTGCTTTTGGTTTACCAAAGGCAACGGATGAAGAAAAAAAAGCTCGTACTGTTGCTATACAAGATGCTACCCGTTATGCAACAGAAGTACCTTTTAAAGTAATGCAGTTATGCTATGGTTCAATGGGGGTAATCAGGGCTATGGCAGAAACCGGAAACCCTAATTCTGTCACAGACGCAGGTGTTGGAGCTTTGTGTGCACGTTCTGCCGTAATGGGTGCTTTTCTGAATGTAAAAATAAATGCATCCGGATTGGCAGATAAAGCCTTTGCAGAGCAACTTATTGCCAAAGGAAACGTATTAGAGAGCAAGGCGCAAGAGGCCGAAATGGAGATTTTGAATATTGTTAACAGCAAGTTATGAAATTCTGGCAGGCGATAGGGGTAAAAATCCGGAAAAAAAGATCTTTCCGAAGGGTTTACTATTCGTTTTTTTTTCGCCTTATCATGCTTGATTTTAAAAAAAACCTCATCCTGATATTTTTCTGGCTCTTTGTTTTTGGGATGATTACCAATAATGTTGCACCCAATTATGGAGTGGCTTATCTTTTTCTGGAGCCGGAATATTTCAATAAAATCAGCTTCATATCCTACTTTATTGTTGGTTTTTCCTGTGGTGGTTTTATTATGGCATACAACATAGCCAGCTTTATTAAAAATGCCTATCGTTTTCCTTTTTTAGCTTCTCTCAGGCATCCTTTTATGAAATACTGCCTGAATAATTTCACTTTCCCCACAATATTTGTAACTCTTTACTGTTTTCAGGTTTACTTTTTTCTGAAAGAAGAAGAAACGATGTCTGCGGTTAAGATATTTCTGATGGTTGTTGCTTTTTTATGCGGCACCTCTTTTTTCCTTTTTATTGCATTATCATACTTCTTTAAGGTTAACAAGGATATTTTTAAACTGTATGGTATACAACACCGGATGGAAATATCGCCTAAAGAGGAGAAAAAAGCCATTACCGGAGAACGGAACCCCCGGCTTATTAAGGAATCGCGCGACTGGTATGTAGAGACTTATTTCAGCACCCCTACTGCTATACGTTTAGTCCGATCGGTAAAACATTATAAAAAAGAAATGCTGAAGGATGTAATACGTCAAAACCAGCATGTTGCTTTTGTTTTTCAGATGATAACTATTGCCAGCTTATTATTATTGGGAATTCTGGGGGAGATAAGTGCTTTTGAGATACCGGCAGGGGCAAGTATTTTTCTTTTGTTCACTGTTTTTATAATGCTTTACAGCTCTTTCTATCGTTGGTGGGGCGGATGGTCCATACCTGTATTCATACTGTTTTTGATGGGTATAAACTATATACATCGTATCGACTTATTTTCTATTGACAAGGCTTTTGGTTTAAATTACAACACGTATAAGGCAGATTATAGTTATAAGGTATTAAAGAATACAGATTTACGCGATGATTGGTATGAGCAGGATGTTGCAAGAACATTAACCATTTTAAATAAATGGAAAGACAAAAATACTACAGATACAGCTCATAAACCTAAAATTATATTTATCAATACCAGCGGAGGTGGCCTGCGTTCTGCATTATGGACTTTTTATACCTTACAGTATGCTGATAGTTTGCTGAATGGTAAGTTGATGAACCAGACACAACTCATCAGCGGTTCATCAGGAGGTATGATTGGAGCTGCTTACCTGCGTGAATTATACCTTCAGAAACAGAATAATAAAATCAACAGCTATTACGGAAAAGAATACCTGACCAATATTTCAAATGATATACTTAACCCCATTTCATTTAAAATTGCAACCAGCGAATGGTTGTTTCCAATGCAGAGCTTTGAGCTTGACGGTGACCGGTATCCTAAAGACAGGGCTTACGCTTTCGAACACGGGCTGGAAGAAAATACAGATAACGCCTTTAATAAACGACTGGGTGATTATGAACAACCAGAAGCCAGTGCACGTGTTCCAATGATGATATTTTCACCTTCTGTTGTGAATGATGGACGCAAATTGATGATATCACCACTGGGAATATCTTATCTTACTCAGAATATAAAAACTACCAAAACCCGCTATAATAAGCTTTATGATGCTATAGAATATTCGCGCTTTTTTGAACAGCAAAGTGCATCTAAAACTGTTTTTACCAGTGTTTTAAGGATGAGTGCTACATTCCCTTACATTTCACCTATTGTTTCTCTTCCCAGCGAACCTCGCATTGAGATTGTGGATGCGGGCTTACGTGATAATTTTGGCTTGGAAACCACATTACGGTTTATAAAAACATTTAACGACTGGATTGCTGAAAATACAAGCGGTATTGTGATTATTCAGATTCGGGATAAACATAAAAATACACCCATTGAGAAAAATCCTTCCCAAACACTTATAGAAGCCTTAACACGGCCAATGGGCAGCTTTTACAGCAATCTGTTTGATGTGCAGGATTTTAATCATAATCAGCAGATACAAGTGGCTGATTGTTGGTCTAAATCAAAAATAGAGCTGGTGGATATTCAGTTACGTAATGAAACAAATGATCATATTTCCTTAAGCTGGCACCTTACCAACAAAGAAAAAAGGAAAGTGTTAGCTTCAATTTTTCTTCCCGAAAACCAAGCCGCTATTAAACGCATTGAGGAGTTGTTGAAATAAAAATGAAGATGCAATCCTTATTTGTTGGGCGCACATACTTTTTACTTTTTTGTTAATAATATAAAGGTCAAAATGTGCGATACAGTTAGCAATGGTACTACAAATGCAATGGTGTACCATTGCGGTCCCAAGTCGGTTAATACTTGATATTTTATCCCTTTTATTGCTGCTAATATGATGTCGGATAATCCGATGATATTAAAACTCCACACTGTCGGTATAGCTATTTTCCAATTTTTATGTAAGGATAGAATTGAAAGCGTTGCCAGTGTCATGGAGATATAGTCGCCTATGGCGGTCGAAGTTGCAAAGCTCTGGTTTAAATTATCTCCAACCACTACTCCCTTTGCCAAAAGTGTCATACCAAGGTGTCGAACAAGATGAGGAAGTATCAAAATCGTTAGTGCTGTGTGTCGGGGTTTTGTCTTTAAGTATGGGAATACGAAAAGGTATGAGAGCATCAAATAAATCACGATACTCGTCAGGAATTGGATTCCAAATATTGGGTAGTAGGTCGTCATTGCCGTACTGCTTATCTTGGAGGTCATGTTGATAAATAAACAATTTTACTATATCCCTTTATTGGTCTTTTCAGTGGAAGCTATCCTAGAGTTCCTGCCTTTTAAGTCTGTTTGATGGTGAAATAATTGTCTGCTCGCAGTTACTACAATTAAAATTAATGATAACAATGCTGTCGCATTGTATATAATGTTGTCACAGTATGGACGGGGGAATGATTGAGAAAGTAAAACAAAAAGTACGAAGTCGCACGTCAATAATGCAATTGATAATGTCCATCCATATTTATTGGTTTTGCTAAATGAATATATTGTCGTAATACAAATAAGAAAACCTGTCAGTGCACTAAGCAGCATGTACGTGTAACCAATGCCTTCATGAAAACAGCTGTCTATCATATAGCTAAGCCCCATTAATAACACTAATGGAATTCTTACGATTAAATAAATAATTTGTAGAACAAACAAAATAGTATTTAACATTTTATTTAGTTTCGATGTCATTTCAAAGTTACACATGGGTAGGTTTACTTTTCAATTTTTCATTGGCTCAACTGTTTATACTCGCACTGTCTGCTCACTAACGCAATGCCTGTGTATATGTCGTTTTTTCTTTTCAAATGTCCTTAGTTTTAAATAATTCACATCCTTTTTTGGTCAAAAAATAACAGGTTAAAGAACCAATTATATTATAGGGAATTGATAGTCCAATTACTAACCAACCTATTTCAAGCCCCCATTCAAATCCTTGACTTATCATTTTCGAAAGCCAGTTTGTCGGAAAGTAACCCGCTTTCATATCATAAAAATGCCAAAGCATTCCGCCAAATGGAGAACTGAATATAACCGTCAGAAGGATAATCAATAGTGTTAAAAAAAATTGTCCGGTTGTTTTCTGTTTTGAAAACTTGTCTGTTAACAGAGTCGCAATAATTCCATAGAAAAAGCAAGGTATGATTATAAACATTATTGGGTGTTCCCAATGATATAAAAACATTCTGTAAAGTGCTCCAAATACATAATGGTTCGGCATTATTGTCCATAATATATAATACAAAACAGTCGCAAGAATAAAACTTGATGTCCAATAAAAAACAAGTCTTTTTGTTAGTGTTTTGAGATTCATCTGGGTGTTCTTTAATATATCGTCTTTAGAACACGAAACCCAACCTTCTGCGGAGCTGTTTGTGGGCAGTTATATTCATCTTGTATGTGGTTGAATTGCTAACATTGTCGATAAATTTTTATTTTTTAAAAATATATCAATACTATCGTTTTCTTTAAAGTCGTGTCTGGCAAGAAAATCATAGTATGATGAAATCACTTTTGTCGTCTGTGATTCAGGTGTTTCATTTTTAATTTTTTCGTATAGTGTTTTTATCTCTGGCAATAATGAGTTGTTGTCAAAGTCAAACACTCTTGAATTATCCATTCCCGTCATTAACGTTTCCAAGTAAGTTATGTAATATGAGTTTGCCTCTCCATAATAAACTGTGTTTGGATACTTATTAATAAAAATTTCCCACCTCTTAACCCTTAGGTACAAGTCTTCAAAACTAATAAGCATTCCAGCATCTTCGGAAAACTCTTGTTTTAGTTCATCTTTTCGGATGTTAAGATATTCTTTTACTCCGTCCGAAACTCGGCCTTTAAAGTTGTTATAGAAAAAGTTTGGTTCAACGTCCAGGTAATACATTCCCTCTGATGAAAAAATATCTAACCCGCAAGACTGCAAATTATTTTTAAAGTATTTGAGTTCGACAGTATTTGAATCCTTATCTAATTGGTCGATCAAGAATTTATATTTTGTGTCCAATGAATTACTTAGTCTGTTTGCAATGGCATAAAACTTTACATTGAACAGCAAAAAAATAGAATCGCGGTCAATATTGCCGGATGAAATGCAGGTGTTGATATAATCAAGAGCAAAAGGAATCGAAGTTGCGCTATCATTGTCCAGTTTGTCGAGATATATTTTAAATGATTTAAAGTCTCCTGTTTGGCTTATTAACTGTTGATGATTGGATGTCAATAATTTACTTATCGAATTATCTTCAAGTAAATAGTCTGTCGTTGCGTATGTGTCTTTGTCTGAAATGTTACTTGACTTATTAGAGTCACAAGCGAAAAGGAAAGTCAAGGAAAGTGCAAATAATGTTTTCTTCATTTACTTTTGTTTGCCTGTTCTGCTATTCCGCAATAATTGCCCATAATGGAATTGGCTTGTCACAGTATTTTTGGTGGGGTTTAAGAAAAACCTCCGGGTCGAATCTAAGGATAATATTTGATAATGTGAAACACTTTGTAATCTTTCTTCTGCCCCCGCTTTATTTATTTTTCATATCATATATACTATCATATATGCACATTTTTTTTTATTATTGCACAAGCCTGCAGAACTCAATTATACTTCAGTTGAGTAAGCCTGCATTTTTTTGCAAAACGTATTTCGGATACATTATTGAATTTAAGCAGTTTCTGATTTTATAAATCTGCCAGAATCCAATATATAAGTACTTACGTAGCGTTTTATATATGGAATTTATAAAATGAAAAACAACTTCTTGCTAAAGCCCATTCATGGAAACGATAAAAGCAACTGCAATCCCCGTAATTAATCCGGTTACGTTAAAAAAAATCTATGAAATAGAAGAAACGGAACAAGCTACAATTGATTTTGTTTTCACTAAAGCAAAGACAGTTCAGGCTGCTATTGCTAAAATGAGCGTTTCTGAACGTATAGAAGAAGTTTTAAAAATCAGAGATTACATTATTACTAATCGTGAAACTATTCTTACCCACCTTGTTTTAGAAACAGGTAAAGCAAGGTTAGACGGATTAACTTCCGAAATTTTTGAAATCCTTGATTTTATTCATGTTTATCAAAAACTTTCATTGAAGGTGTTACGAAATAAAAAAGTTCCTGTTCCTCTGGTCTTGATGGGAAAAAAGTCGGAAATATGGCCGGAACCACTCGGAACAGTATTGGTTATCACTCCCTGGAACTACCCTTTATTTCAGGTGTTAGCGCCTTCTATATCGGCATTTCTTGCCGGTAATGCTGTGGTGGTAAAACCATCTGAAGTTACTCCCTTAAGAAGAATATTGGAAGATATAATTGATAAAAGCGGTTTTCTTAAAAATGCCATCCAGATTGTTTATGGTTCGGCAAGCACAGCTGTTCGGCTGATTGATGCTAAACCAGATAAAATTCATTTCACCGGAAGCTGTAAAACCGGCAAAAAAATTATGGCTCAGGCATCCCAACACCTTATTTCTGTTGATTTAGAGCTTGGTGGTAAAGATGCAGCTATTGTTTTTGAGGATGTAAACATAGAACGGGCTGTAAATGGTATTATGTGGGGAGGGTACACAACTGCAGGACAGTCCTGCACATCTGTTGAACGGTGTTACGTGCATGAGAGTATCTTCGAAAAGTTTGTAGAATTATTAGTGGATAAAAGCCGGAAACTAAGAATTTCATCTGCAAACAGAAATATTGAAAATCCGGAAGATTGTGACATAGGTGTTATCACCACTGAATTTCAGGTGCAAATAATTGAAGAACAAATAAAAGATGCTGTAGAAAAAGGAGCAAAAATTTTGTGCGGAGGAAAACGAGAAGCTAATACCCGCGTTTTTCCGCCAACGGTTTTAATTCATGTTAACCACTCCATGAAGATAATGATGGATGAAACATTTGGTCCCGTTATTCCGGTAATGAAGTTTAAAACAGAGGAAGAAGCGATAGAGTTTGCTAATGACAGTCAATATGGCTTAGGGGGTAGTGTGTGGTCAAAAGATATAACTCGTGCCAGAAGGGTTGCAGCAAAAATAAAAACGGGAAACCTTTCCATTAACAATCACATGCTGAATGAAGGAAATCCTAATCTGCCCTTCGGAGGAACAAAAAAAAGTGGTTTTGGCCGTTATAAAGGAGAAGCAGGGTTACTCACCTTCTGCAATAGTAAATCAGTGTTGATTGACAAAAACAGCGCTGTAATTGATCCTAACTGGTATCCTTTTACAAAGAATAAATATTTATTACTCAACCAGATTATAGACCATTTTTTCTCACGAAAAAAAAACTGGTTAAAATTTATTAAAGCCGGAATGACAATGGACAGTATCGGCACTAAAGAAAAAATAAAATAACATTAAAAACTACATCGCATGTATGATTTTATAATCGTTGGTTCCGGTTCTTCCGGTGGTACTTTAGCCCGTAACCTGCATGAAGCAGGAGCAAAAGTGCTTTTGTTGGAAGCTGGAAAGTTTTACAGGAAAAATACATTTCCAAAAACTGAAATGGATTATTCTGCCCAATTATTCTGGGGAGGAGGTCTTGAATTTGATTCACGTTCAAGAACTGCTTATCTGCGTGCCAAATGTGTTGGCGGAACCAGCATTGTCAATCAATGCCTGATGGACAGGTTTGATGATGATTGCTTTAACGACTGGAAAAACAGATCGGGTGTAAATTTTATGAGCTTAGAATCCATGACACCCTATTATGAAAGAGTGGAAGCAAAAATGCAATTACATACTTTTGAAAAAAAAGAATTTAGTAAAAATGCTGAACTGTTTATTTCCGGATGTGAAAAGCAAGGGTATAAATGGAAAGCATTAAGAAGAGGAATGAGCGACTGTAAGGTTGAAGAAGGCAATGATTGTATAGGCTGTTTAGGTGGCTGTTTTCGTGACTCTAAACAAAGTTCATTGGTTGTTTCCATTCAGGTAGCAGAAAAGAAAGGCCTTGAAGTTAAATCAGAATTTGAAGTAGACAGTATTGCTCATTTCACCGATCATGTTATTATTTACGGCAAACAGAGCGGAGTAAAACAGGAAATCAAATCTGCAAAAGTAATTCTTGCAGGAGGCTCCTTCGGTTCAACTCATATTATGCTCAAATCAGGCTTTAAATCTAAACTTCCTACACTTGGCAAAGGATTCTGCCAGCATCCGCAATACATGCTTTTTGGTGTTTTTGATACACCTGTTGATGCACATAAAGGAAATTTTCAAACGGTTTGCTCCGGAGATCCAAGTTTTAGAAAAAAAGGATTCAAACTTGAAAATGTTTATGCACTACCCATTTCTGTTGGTATGTTGTTCAACACTTATGGTAAAGAACACCAGGAATTGATGCGAAAATACCGCTATATGTCCTGTATAGAAGTTGCAGTGAGAGATCAGCCCGAGGGAGGAGAAATGAACATCGGCAAAAAAGGAAAATTAATAATTACAAAAACTTTAACCGACCAGGATAAACAAAGGCGTAATGCCGGGTTGGAAACCATCAGAAATATTTTTAGTGCACAGGGCGCGAAAAGAATAATTGATTCTCCATTTTTCTTTGGTCTGCATTTAATGGGAGGTTGCAGCATTGGCGTTGATCAGGCGACATCCGTTGTAAATCCCCAATTCCAGGCACACGGATTAAAAAATATTTATATAGCCGATACCAGCATTTTCCCTAGTGCACCCGGAATTAACCCTGCATTAAGCACTATGGCTTTTTCACAAAAATTAAGTGAAGAGTTACTAAAATAAATTGTTCAACTATACTAAACTATAAAATAGCTAATCACTATGTCAGCAATATTCAGCAAATCAGCATTAAATGGCCTGAGCCGCATTGGAGATATCATGGTTCCCAAAAACGAAGAATTTCCTTCCTTCTCTGAAACCGGCTGTATAGAACATATAGATGACGTTGTTTCTTATGCCCCGGCAAGCGATTTGAAAGATTTAAACCTTCTTTTATCTATACTCTCCTTTATGCCCGGTTTTGTATTGCGATGGTTAGTAGAAACAATGAAAAACAGTCATCATAAAGAGGGTAAGTTTTATGATATTTTCCGGATGCTTGACTTCGGTTTGAAAGGAATTATTCTTGGTACTTATTATTCAGGAAAAGTTGGTGCTCATTACAAAGGCAAATCTCCTATGCAGATAATTGGATGCAGCATAAACAGGATAGAGGTTTAAACCAACCTAACCACAATTAATGATTTATACTGAATCTTACCGGGTTTGCGATGGTGTATGACAAATTGTACAATTAAGAGTTTTAGCATCTTTTCTTTTATTATTCTATGTGCTTAACCTCACCCTATATCCCTCTCCTTTATAAGGAGAGGGACTTGTGTTCTATGATGCTTCCCCTCTCCTTTATAAGGAGAGGGGTCGGGGGTGAGGTTTATGCAGAATGGAATTTGTCATACACTCGGATTTGCGATGGCAAAGCAGGTTAGAGCCTAAGTATAACCAACAAAGACAAATATTCAGGAAATATATTTGTTTCATTTCTATCAGAAATACTTCATTAACTTGTATTATAGATTAATCCTAACTGGAACTTACGGATTCCACATTTATTACCGACACAGCCCTTACCGATCCTTTTTAGAGTCAAACATGATATATATCATTTTTTGGTTTTACATTTATAGCGTCATTTGCATAAAAACATAACGCTTATGATTGACCTAAAAAAACTTGCTAAAAATGATCCCGTAAAACGAAATGTTGACAAGGGACTTGAACAGGTAGAGCATACACCTATGGATCCACCGGCTGCTTATGAACAACCCGGGAAATTGAAAGTATCATTCGAAAACATGGATCAACCGTTACGCACATTTGTAGATGAGCATGCACAGGCTCTGCTTACAATTGATGCTTTCGAGAAAGCCTTAGTACAGTTCAAAGCAAACGGATATAAAGTAGATCACCAGATAAATGAAATTTTTAGTGCATTTTTCAAATTTCTGGATGAAGAGCTACTTCCTCATAATGATAAAGAAGAAAAAGTTTTGTTTCCTGTTTTGCAAAAGAAACTGCTTGAGGCCGGAGAACACAGTGTTGGAGAAAAGCCGATTACTGCAATAGATATAATGGAAGATGACCATGTAAAATTTATTCAGTTAGGCGCGTTATCATTTAACCTGCTTGGGCTTGCAACGCGGCTTAAAGATGAAGGGTCAAGAACCTTTGTACTCGATACCGCTTATGAAAATGCAAGAGAACTTGTTGAATTATTAAAGCTCCATATATACCGTGAGGACTACACTCTTTTTCCGCTTGCACAAAAATATTTAAGCAAAGAAGAGTTTGAAGCAATAGAAATTGAAATGCGTAAACACTAATGAATACTATAACTAATAATATTCTTGCCGATCAATTCGGGAGGGTTCACGACTATCTTCGCATTTCCCTCACCGAACGATGCAACCTTCGTTGTTTTTATTGTATGCCCGAAGAAGGTATTGCACTTCGCCCACGCTCGCAGTTCATGGCTAAAAACGAAGTTATCGAAATCGCGAAAATTTTTGTAGCTCTTGGCATAAAAAAAATTCGACTTACAGGAGGCGAACCATTAGTTAGAAACGATGCCAAAGAAATTATTGAAGAACTATCAAAACTTCCTATAGAACTTGCCATTACAACCAATGGTATCTTAGTTGATAAATTTATTGATACATTCAAAGCCTGCAACCTCAATTCTGTCAATGTAAGCTTAGATTCACTGCAGGAAAAAAAGATGAATGCTATTTCCAGAAGAAACTATTTCAGTACCATCATCGCCAATATTCATACACTGTTAAAAGAAAATTTTCACGTAAAGCTGAATGCTGTAATTATGAGAGGTGTAAATGATGATGAAATTACTGATTTCATTGAGTTTACAAGAGAAAACAATGCACACTTCCGTTTTATAGAATTTATGCCTTTTAATGGGAACAAATGGGATCGAAGCAAAGGGCTTTCCTATAAAGAAATTATGACCATAGTTAATGGGCATTTCGGAGAAAAGGTTCTAAAAATTGAAGATAAAAAAAATGATACTGCCAAAAATTACCAGATACAAGGCTACAAAGGTACTTTTGCAATAATTTCATCTGTTACCAATCCTTTTTGTGATAACTGCAACAGGCTGCGGCTCACCGCTGATGGAAGAATGAAAAACTGCCTGTTCTCCGGCACCGAAACCAACTTATTAACGGCACTAAGAATGAATAAGGATATATTACCCTTAATACTGGAAAGTGTATGGAATAAAAAGGAAAAACGAGGAGGAATGGTCACTGCAGAAGATTTCTCGAATCCTTTACTGAACCAGAAAAACAGGAGTATGATTGCTATTGGAGGGTAAAACCCTCTCCTACCCGACAACTTATAAACTTACAATTAAGTCTTCCCCTCACAAACGGACTTAAACATTCCGCATCCGCAGCATAAGAATTGCAATTACCAAACACAAAAAACTTATGAGCATCATCATAAAATTTCTGATCAACATTTTTGAATTTTGCGAAAATCACTTTGAATCCAAATGGTAAAATTTGACATAATTAAAAAATCGTATTCATACGATGAGTATAAAAGCCTGATTTCAGAATATGCTGAAACGATGACTGCAAGCGGGCCGGAACAAAGCACAGAACGTATTGAAGCCACAAAGCTAAATGCGCAGCGTATGAAACGTATTGATAAACAGGTAGAACTTAGCAATGAAATAAAAGAAATTATAACCAATATTGGTCAAAAATGGACATGGATTATTCTTTCAGAATCGTGGTGTGGTGATGGAGCACAGAATATACCGGTTATCGCCAAAATAGCGGCATTATCAGCAAATATCAAATTAAAAATTATATTCCGTGATGAAAACCCTGAAATCATGGATGCATTTCTTACCAACGGCTCACGCTCTGTTCCCAAACTTATTTGTATAAATTCAGAAAATAAAGTGATTGTAGGGATATGGGGCCCAAGGCCTGCTATGATTCAACAAATGGTTAAAGAATATAAAGCACAGTACCCGGATAATTCACATGCTGAATTTGTAAAAAATCTGCACCTGTGGTATGCTAAAGATAAAGGGGAATCATTACAAAAAGATTTTGAAATTCTATTCCGGCAATGGGTTGTTTAATCTGTAAGTAGTCAGATTTCCATCCCGATTTTTATCGGGATCATTCTGGAAATCTGGCGTACCTACAGTTATGCTGATAGGATGAGTTTCATAAACTCAATCTGTATTGGTATAACAGCGTTTTTACTGTTTCACCATTTTCTTTGTTTCCACCGTTTTTCCATCAACAATTAAGGAATAGGTATAAGTGCCATTAGATAAATCATTAGCAAAAACATTGATCTGTCCTTTACCTTTTTCAGTTAAATCAACTACTTTGATTAGTTTACCGGATTGGCCTAAAAATATGATCTGGGCATGACTAACATTATCAGGTAAAAAATAACTGATAACGGTTTGTTCTGCAAAAGGATTTGGAACGTTTTGATCTAAAACGACAATATTTTTATTACTTAACTCTACATCTTTTGAATTATTACTTTGTGAATTATTCAGGTGCATTGATTTAGTCTGCTGGCAGCAGGTAGCCATGGCTGTTTGCAAGCTGTCTACTGTTTTACTTAATTCCTGAACGGCTTTTACCAGAGGTACTACAATTTCGGCATAAGCAAGTGAGTATGGGTCAGTGTCATTTGCAGGGTGATGTACTATAGAAGAATTAAAAACAGCATCCTGGGCAGCCTGCTCTACCTCCTGCGCTATAAAACCTGAATGGACCATGGCTGATGAACCGGCAAAGTCCATTCCTTGCTGATGCGCTGTTTTAACGCTGTCAGGCATATTCTGAATAACAAAATCATCAATGGCATTGGTATTCATTTGATAGGTTACAGGGCGCAGCTTTTTTATAAATTCCAAACCCTTTACATTTTCCTGCACATTGGTTTTGAAACGTCCATCTGAAATGTTTGTCCAGTTGGCATAACCACCAATGGATGTAACAGCAGAGTTACCAACTCTTACCATGTTAGAGGCGCTTGTAGTTGCTCCATTTCCCAAGGCGGTAATATTACTAATTCCTGCAGTGCTAACGGTTGCATTATAACCTACAAAAGTATTGTTGCTTCCTGTGGTATTTGAACCACCCAAGTTACCAGTTCCGGTTCCAAATGCAGTATTGTAGCTTCCTGTGGTATTATCATTAAGTGCCCCATAACCACTGGCGGTATTGTAGCTTCCTGTAGTATTAGAATACGCTGCCTGATAACCAGTGGCGGTATTCAAGGCACCGGAAGTATTGAAACGAAGTGCCTGCATACCGGTTGCCGTATTTTGATTTCCTGTATTAGCATAAAGCGCAGTCAAACCAGTAGCCGTATTGGCAAAACCAGTGGTATTGCTGTATAAAGCACTAGCTCCAGTGGCGCTGTTGTGATAACCGGTAGTGTTGGAATAAAGTGCCTGGCTTCCAACGGCAGTATTATTATAGCCTGTTGAATTGGTATAACCTGCATTATAACCAAACAAACAATTATTGGCACCGGTAGTGCTGGTGCCTGCGCCAATACCTATAAATATATCCGTTGTAATATTATTATGCCAGAGTATTTTATTACCGTTTATCTTGAACGCATTAGACGTACCTATATTAATGTTGCCGACTACATCCAGAAATTCAGTTGGGGAGCTTGTTGCAACGCCTACTTTGCCATTGGAAAGTACCTCTATCTGCGCTTTTGTTATAACTGAAACAAAAAGGAAAAACAGGGCTGTAATACTGTATTTATTGATGATTTTCATAATTTTATTTTGTTTTTAAAGTTTATATTAAATTAATGGCACGTAACTTCTGTTGTTGGAATAATACTTAAAGTTGTTCCCACACTTCCGGAAGAAAAAGGCCCGGTAATAGTGGTACTATTTGTAAATTGAAATACTTTATTGGATGAAGCAGTAATGGAAGTACCTGTTCCAATATCTATATCTGTATACACGTTATTGGAATTGTGATTGTTGTACAGCGTTTGTGTACTGGTGGTAGCTGTGCTTCCACCCCAGGTACCTGGCCCTACATCATTTGGTCTTAATGCATCCTGCAAACTATATACTTCATTGGCAGTTAAAGCTCCTGTACTTTTATTAAACGCCAGGTACATACTTGTTTCTTTCTGGATAGTACAACTGTATGTTCCGGATGTACCAATTGCTGTATTTCCTGTGGCAAATTTGAAGAGCATATCCGCACTGCTTGGATCTACATTATTGAAATTAATTTTAAAAGTATTGGTACTGTTGTCTGCTCCCCGCGGACTTTGTTCGTTCTGATTCATTATTAAAACCCTTATTTCGGTTGCCGTTGAGCAGGCCAAGGCTTTGTAATTTGTTCCTGTACTTCCATAATTATTTGGAAAATAGGTTCCGGTAAAATTTTTCGCCAATAGTTGATAATGCCAATAGGTGGATAAAGATGTTGGTGTGATGGATGACGATGCTGTTCCCTTGGTCATACCTAAATCACTACCATTTCCATCACTTAGTCCATCTCCACCATGCTCATGAATACTCCAGGGATTCACAAATTCTACCTGAGCATTACCGGTATTCGTACCATTTTTTAAAATGGCTGAAAACATATCTGCAAAGTACTGACCTGCAAAAAACGACCTTGGTCCCAAACCTATCGTAGAATTTGTTAATTCATCTCCTTCAATGGGTGTTGGTGGATTTTTCCAGTCAATATTCATTTCGGTGATTGCGTATGTCAGGGCATTTGCCCCTGTTCGGGAATGAGCCGTATTTGCAGTACTGAGCAAAGTTTGCAGACTATCTAAATCAGTTGTAAAGCCACCATTAGGATATGCAATGGAATTGCTGCGGTAAGTAGCATAATTGCCTGAATTTATACCACTCATATCTCCATAATTACCTCCTGCGTACGTATGAAAATCTACTGCGTCAACGTAATAATAGGTATGGCCAGGCACTTTTCCTGTGATATCATCAGTACCTCCGATTAAACTATCTAAAATAGGGTGACCAAGACTATCAACGGCAGCAAAATAAGATAATGCGGGCGCTACAATACGAATGGTAGAATCTGCAGTTTTCATTTGAACGGAATAATCTTTAATTTTATTTGCTATTTCGTAAGCAAAGTATTTTTTACTGCCCGGAGGATGTCTGTAAAGGTCCCATTCATTGCCGATGGAATAATAGATTGTTGTACCTGGATAAGCTATCTTGACATTTGTAACAAGGGTTTTAGCATTCACTGCAGTAAAAGTAAAACCGGCAGAAGCAAATGGAACCTGAACCAAAAACTTAGCGGAGGAATTAACATTTTTTACTTTTTTGATTGCAAGTATGTAATCATTGTTTGTTGTATCGGTTCCAATGGCGGTACCGTACTTATCATAACCGTTGCCTCCAATCCTATATAACGATATACCTCCTTGCTGAACCAAGGTTTCCACATTCGGGTAATTAACAGCGCCACCGGGAATACCTGTTCCCGAATTAAGGTACTGATAAGGCATCCAGTAATTGATACCAAAAAAATTTGCCGGTATGGTTTGTGCATAAATATTTTGTGCATAAAAGCATAACATGCATATTACGAATGTAAAATGTCTTATCCATCGGCAATGATGCAACTTACGCTTTATAGTTGGTTTGTTTTCTTTTTTTATCATAATTATAAAGATTTAAGATTAATTATTTTTTTTCAACATCACTGGCCATATATGTTATGGGCTTTCGCCTCGTAATTTTTTATCTATAAACTGTTTTTAGCTATTAAAAATCCTTTCTAATCGAATATTAGCTCTTGAGCTTAAATACCAAAACTACCTTTGGAAATTAAATAGCTGATTATGAAATATTTTTTATATATTCTTTTCTGTATACAATTTTTCTTTTCTTGTTATGCACAAGCTCAATGGTCAATAGTCGGAAGTCCCAGTTTTTGTAATCTGTTTGCCGATTTTATATTCATTGCTATTGCTCCAAATGAAGAACCTTACGTAGTATATAGGGATGATTATGGACGAGGCTGGTCAAAAAAATTCAATGGAAACGACTGGATCACATTAAGTGTTAATGGCTTCTCCGTGTCTGATGTAAGTTGCACAACCATGACATTTGATACCATGGGAACTCCTTATGTCGCCTATATGGATGGTACTCCAGGACAAGGATATAGAGCCACCGTCAAGAAATTTGATGGAAACAATTGGATAGCCGTTGGTTCACCACTTTTTACTCTTGGTGCAGCAAGCTACGAATCAATTGCAATTGATGGTAATAATATTCCTTTTGTTGCTTTTCGCGATGTATTTTATAACTACAGAGCCTCCGTAATGAAATTTGACGGAACTAATTGGATATATGTTGGTTCCCCGGGTTTTTCACCCCTCGGAAATGACGCGGGTGGGGCATTATACACCTCACTTGCCATTGATAAAAATACCAATACACCCTACCTTGCCTATTCCAATTTTAGCGATGGTTTCAAAGCCACCGTTTTAAAATTTGACGGAACCAATTGGGTAAATGTAGGTTCGGGAGTTGTTTCATCAGGTTCGGCAAACAACACTTGCATTGTTATTGATAGCTATGGTACACCTTATATAGCGTATGATGATGGTGCTCACAACGGAAAAGCTACCGTAATGAAGTTTGATGGAACCAATTGGATCCCAGTTGGTACTGCCGGCTTCTCACCCGGCATGGTACAATACATTTCACTTGCATTAGACAAAAACAATGTGCCTTACGTGGTTTTTGAAGACTATTCAAACGGTAACAAAGCATCTGTAATGACTTTTGATGGCAGCAACTGGGTGTTTTTAGGTAATGCCGGGTTTTCGCCAAGAAAAGCCATGTACACAACAATAGCAGTTGATAGTAACAACACAGTATATATTGCTTATGAAGGGTACGATGATAGTAGCACTCCAACTTATACTGCAACTGTTATGAAGTTTACAGATATTCCAACCAGCATAAATAAAGTTGAAAACAAATCTTCTTTTAATGTTTATCCAAACCCCACAAGCAGAATAATTACAATTACTATAACCACTACAACCCCCAGGCAAGAATATGTACTTAAGGTCAATGATACTTCCGGCAAAACAGTTTATACAGAGAACTTAAAAGATGTTTCCAATGCCTTTACCAAACAAATTGATTTAAGCCAATTTCCCAAAGGAATATACTTTGTAAAGTTGCAACAGCAAGTTTCATCTGCAAAAATACCTGCAAGAGAAACAAAAAAAATAGTGCTTCAATAATTTCAGGATGTCAAAGAACAAAAAATAAAAAATGAAAATTTAAAAATTTGAAAGTTCCTCTTAGCTTTTTTTGTGCCAAAAATCGCATTGCAGCTAAAATTAAATAACAGCAATGGTTTCAAGGCAACCACTCGTTTTGCCTGAATGGGTATTTTTTGTCCCATTTTGGGGAATATGGGGAACTTTTTTACCCACTGGGCACTTTGTCGTGAAAATTGATGGCAAAGTTACTGTGCTGTTGTCTGCTCCCCGCGGGCTTTGTTCGTTCTGATTCATTATTACGTATGGAAATGCCGGTAATATCTGTGCTACCAATAATGGTTATTATACCAGCAACCCAGGTTTTATCAACTGTTTTGATGGCCAAGGGAACTTACAATGGTCAAAAGTTGTTAATGGTGCTACCAACTACGCAATGGCAAGTGCTGGTACAGATGTTTATATTACCGGTAGCTATAACGGTACAATAAATTTTGATACCTGTATGCTAAGCAGTAGCACAAGCCAGATGTACATTGCAAAATTAGGGGCAACAGCCATTATAACAGGCATAAAAAAAAATGAAAGCAACAGCAGTTTATTCATCGTTTATCCCAGCCCCGGCAACGGCCTGTTTACAATACAGTTTGTGCCGGAAAGTGAACATGCAGTTTATACCTATTGTATAACAAACACTACAGGACAAACACTATATACCGAAACAGTAAAACCAGCAGGTGCTGTGTATAGCAAACAGCTTGATTTAAGCCATTTACCCAAAGGCAGCTATTTTGTAAACCTGTATAATTGTTCCTCTTCCAATTCAAAGCAACCGAAAGAGTGCAGAAAATTAGTGCTTCAATAATTCAATATGACAAAGAACAAATGCGCGCTGCAAATTGAAAAAATTAAACCAACTGGGTAAATGTAGGTTCCGGGGTAGCTTCCTCAGGTTCGGCAAACAGCACTTGTATTGTTATTGATAGCTATGGAACACCTTACGTAGGGTATGATGATGGCGCTCACAATGGAAAAACTACTGTAATGAAGTTTGACGATATCAACTGGCTGCCGGTTGGTACAGCAGGTTTCTCACCCGGTATGGTACAATACATTTCACTTGCAATAGACAAAAACAATGTGCCTTATAATTCTACTCCGGCAATGGGCTGTTAATAATGGAACTGAGCAAATGAGGCAGGATATTGCATGAATTATACTGAACAAACTTGTTTAGCCGGTGAATAAAACAGCAAAAAACCGAATCACATAGCAGTTAAAATTACTAAGAGCAGGCCAAACCCGCCAATAAAAGACAATGCAATTAATGTAAGCCCAACCCGGTAATAAAGTTTATTTTTAAAAATATTTCCCCTTATAAGTAAACCTACAGTAAGAGAAACAACCAGCCAAACAATTCCAAAAATAAAAGGCATATTTTACATTCAATTTTTTTTACGAATTTATATACCATCTGTGTGCCTGTTATATGATTCATATCATAAATCCGGATAGAAAATAATTTTTTATAATCAATATTTTATACAAAATAAGGCAATGTAGTAATCAGAAAATCAAGAAGTTATTCTAATAATATGACATGTGTCATATTTATTTTTAGTTCTTGTTCTGATCTTTGTATAGAAAAATCAGATAATTCTTTATATCATTCTTTATAACTAATCTAAATAAAATTAACATGGAAACAGCAAATGTTCTTGATGTTACGGTAATAGAACCCCGTTTGAAACATCCCACTATTTTTCAAAAATTTGATGCGCTTGAAAAGGGCGAATCTTTTGTAATTCATAATGACCATGATCCCAAGCCATTGTATTATCAATTATTGGCCGAGAGAGGTAATACTTTTACCTGGCAATATCTTGAAGAAGGCCCTCAATGGTGGAAAGTAAAAATCGGGAAATTAAAAGCCGGTGAAAAAGAACCCACCATTGGTGAATTAGTTACAAAAGACTTCCGCAAAGCAGAAGTATTTAAAAAATTTGGTCTTGATTTCTGTTGTGGTGGTAAAAAAACGCTGACTAAAGCCTGCGCTGAAAAAGGACTTGATGTAGTACAAATAGAAAAAGAACTTAAAGAAATAGATGAACAACCTGCTAAATCTTCACAGGATTATACAAGTTGGGATTTAGGTTTTCTTGCCGATTATATAATAAACACACACCATAAATATGTTTTACAGTCCATGCCTGTTATTTTTGAATATACTCAAAAAGTAGCTAAAGTGCATGGCGATAACCATCCGGAAGCGATAGAAATAGCCAATACCTTTTTAAAGGTTGTTGACGAACTTAACCGTCACATGATGAAAGAGGAAAATGTACTTTTTCCTTATATCAAACTATTAGCGTCAGCCAAAAAAGATGGGGAAAATATTCAACCGTCACCATTTGGAACAATAGAAAATCCTGTCAGAATGATGGAACATGAACACGACATGGTAGGTGAATGGATGGAAAATATTAATAAGTTATCTGGTGGCTATACTCCTCCTGCTCATGCTTGTACTACATTCCGTTTATCGTATGCTAAACTAAAAGAGTTTGAAGACGATCTTCATCAGCATATACACTTAGAAAACAATATTCTTTTCCCAAAAGCCATAGCTTTGGAAAAAGAGCTGTTAGGTTAATTTCTAACTTATCTAACAATGGATATATCAGCAAACACCAAAATTTCAGAGCTTATTAAAGCTAATCCGGCTTCCATAGATGCCATTGTATCTATTAATAAGCACTTTGAAAAGTTACGTAACCCTATATTGAGGAAAATACTTGCCTCAAGGGTTACTATTGCTGATGCTGCTAAAATAGGAGGGTGTACAGTAAATGATTTTTTTAAAAAGCTCGCTCCGCTTGGATTTACAGTGAGTACAGATGCTACCCCTAAAATAGATGAATCAGGCACCCTTAAAGAAAAGCCTGATTTTATGAAACAAATAAGCACAAAAAAAATTATTACACTTGATGTACGCCCGGACATAGCATCCGGCAAAGACCCATTTCAGAGAATAATGCAGAAGGTATCAGCCCTGTCACCGGATGATGTATTACTCATCATTAACACGTTTGAGCCTGTTCCTTTAATAAATATTTTGAAAAAAAAGGAATTTGAACATTACACTGAAATTGATGCAGATAAAGTTGTACATACCTATCTGAAGCCCGGTGCTGATAAGAAAATAACTCTATCTACAGAAATTGATACGCCAACAATTCACGAAGCTAAGGTATTTGAAGAAAAGCTAAATCATTTTACCGGCCGGATAAAAGAAATAGATGTGAGAGATATGGAAATGCCAATGCCAATGATGACCATTTTGCAGGAACTGGAAACACTTCCTGAGGGGATGGCCCTATTTGTACATCACAAAAAGGTGCCTCAGTATTTATTACCCGAATTAAAAGAAAGAAATTTTTCATGGCTTATTAAAGAGGTGGAAACAGGCAACGTAAAACTTTTAATATACAGATAATGCAAACCCAGGGTATAAAGAAAGCACCATCTGCCAGTGTTGTTATTCCACACTATTTGTTTGGAGCGGTTTCCTTCTTAGTTTGTTCTGTGCTCATTGTTTTTTCAACGGATGCCTTTTCAGGGCATTATTTTCATCCCAAGCTTTTATCCATCACCCACTTAATGGCTTTAGGGTGGGGCAGCATGATTATTTTTGGAGCATTATACCAGTTGTTACCTGTTATACTTGACACTCCGCTTTACAATGAATCACTTGCTAAAATTACTTTCGGCATTTTTGCAGCAGGTAGTATTTATCTGGCATTTTCCTTCTGGAATTTCTATGTTGGAATTCATATCCAGATTGCTTCCTGCTTAATTTTAACAGCGTTTATTCTTTTTACATTCAACATCATTCAAACAGCAAGGAACATACCTAAATGGCCAATAGAAGCTGATTTTATAGTTACTTCTACAGTATGGCTTTTACTTACGGGTATTGTTGGAATATTGATGGCATTTAATTTCCGGTATGCTTTTCTTCCAAAATCACACTTGCTATTTTTAAAGATACATGCACATTTGGGCATAGCGGGCTGGTTTGTTTTGCTTATAATTGGGGTAGCATCCAAACTTATTCCCATGTTTCTTCTTTCACATCAGTTGAACAAAAAAAAATTAAGCTATTCATACTATTTTATAAACATTGGATTAATTGCATTGAGTGCCGATTTATTTTTTTATGAAGGCAGCCGTCTTCTTACAATATATGCAGGAAGTATCTTAACCGGAATTCTTTTTTTTATAACTTATCTTTTTGATGCCTTTAAAGAAAGGGCACGAAAAAAATTAGATGTGGGGCTCAAACATTCATTTCTGGCATTTATTATTTTTTTATTACCTCTGTTTCTGGGTGTTATTTTCAGTATAAAATCCTCAACTAATGGTGAAACATTACAGCAGGTTTATCTGATTTATGGCATTGCAATATTTTTTGGTTTTATAACTTCATTGATTCTCGGGCAAACCTTTAAAACGCTTCCTTTCATTGTATGGTTATATAAATACCAGAAACGTGCCGGTAAAGAAAAAATACCACTTCCTAAGGATTTATATTCGGAAAAACTTGCTACTTTGCAATTCATAGTATATATAATTGCATTAATAACAACAATAGCAGGAGTACTGCTTAACAGAATGCCTTTAGCCCGAACAGGAGCTGTATTACTGCTGCTTACTGCTATACTTTATAATCTGAACGTTTTTAAAATAGTATTCATTCGCACAGTTCCAAAAAGTTAATTGTATGGAAACATTTAATGAAGCAAATAAAATTGAAATAGAAACATACGATATTCTTAAAACCGTTATCGATCCGGAGTTGGGGATAAATATTATTGATTTAGGTCTTATTTACAAAATAGAGTATGATAACCACAACGGAACAATAAAAATAGAAATAACTCTTTCTACAAAAGGATGTCCTATGGGTGATGTAATTATGGATAATATTCATAGTAAGATTGGAGAAAAATTCCCAACTTTAAAGCTAAATTTGTCACTTGTCTGGGAACCAGCCTGGTCACCGGATTTGGTAACTCCTGCAGGCAGAAAAGCATTAGGAATGAGTTATTAGTAAGTATCTATACTGAGCGAATGAGTTTGTAAGTTTTGCAAACCCGATAGCGATTAGGTCATTCAGCCGAAGTATACAAGCAAATGTGATTTTTATCATGCTATTTATTAAGCAGTATCATTTTGTTTTAAAAAGAATAGTAAAATATTTGTTTCAGAAATTTTTAGTTACTTATATTTATTCATTAAACAACAACTTATTTAAATTCCTATGAACCCTATTGAAATAGAAAACAAATTAAAATCACAGAGTTACATTGAGCCGGAAATGATTGAAGCAGCATTTGATTTTTGGTTTGCTGATCGTGATCACATACGTTCTCCTTTTCCTGTATATATTCGTGAAACACTTCGCCTTTCAGCTATCGACAAATTTTTAAGCTGGAGTTCTCAAATTTCCGAAAAGGCAAAAAAAGATATCAATGATGAAATACTTGCTGAAAAGTTAGAAGAAATTATATTTGAACTTGCTCTTGATATGGTGCTTACCGAAGATGAAAAACTGACTATACATTATCCGTTTTTAGCACGTGTTGGTGATGTATTAGAAGATAAAAATGCTCCGGCAGGAGCCAGCGAAAGTAAAATAATTGATCGCTGGCTGGTAAAACGGGAGGATAACACATTTATGAAAGTAAAACTTAAAAATACTTCATTGGATGAAGAGTGGGAGACCGAATTTGAATTGCCTGAATAGGATAAACCTTAACTTTTAATTTCTTTTCCTTTTTTATTGAAACTGGTATTATGTGTTAATGATAACCAAAAAATATCATTTTCTTCAAAGCTGTTAACCTTTTTGGTTTGCGTAAATTGATTGGTATAATTAAGAGAAACAGATGTTTTTTTGTTTAACTGATAACTCAGTCCTGCAATAATTCTGTTATTATCAAAAAGATTATAAATTATTTCTTTCCCGAAATTGATGAAAATTTCATCGCCAATATTAACAGAGATTGTTCTCTCTTTTATGATATTATTATTCAGAGGTATTGAAATAAAAAAGCGATAACGAAAGCGATAGTTGAAATTATAACCGCTACTAAATTCATTATTGGCAATATTTTTAAAATAGCGTTCTTCCAGCCTTATTCGGTTACTTATATTTAGTCTTGCTATAGCTTGATTTAAAATAAATTCCTGCCATCCTCTTAATTCCATTTTACTCATCTTATCGGCACTATAAGAAAGAGTAGAAGCTATACCAATAGCGGCAGAATTATTTTCATAAAAATTATAAGAAATCCCTGTTCTTAAAAGGGCAAGGCTATAATCTTTTAGTTCGTTCTTCCATCTGAAACTTCCATCACTTACAAGCGTATATTTTTCAGACAATTTTAATCGGTTGTAACATTGGAGCCATTGTTGGTTACTATAGGTAATATTTTTTGAATCTACCTGCGAAAAAAGAAAGGCATATAAAAAAACAAATAAAGTTGTAAATAATTGTTTAAGAATCTCTTTCTTCATTTTACTCTTTAACAGTTCCATCCGGATTATAATAAGTTGCATTGCTTAATTTATCATCAATATAAACCCCTTCACTTTCAATTTCTCCGTTGGAATACCATCGTGTAAATTTTCCGTTTAACTTATCATCTTTATAATTACTCTCGCTTATTTTATTTCCGTTTATATCCCATATTGTCCATATTCCATCACGTTTGCCATGCAAAAAGTTTCCCTGCATTTGTTTTTTACCATTCTCATAAAACCAGGTCCAAAGTCCTTCATCCCGTCCATTAAGGTGCTGGCCGTCAATTTTAGGCTGACCGTTTGAATAACTCCAATTGCCGGAGTTGAATTCATATTGAATCCATATAGCTGCGGCAACAATACAAATTACTATTATCCTGTGGTATCTTAAATTTCTTTTAAAAGCTGAACGATCTGCCATATCAACAAGTCAATTTTAATAGGTATCATACATCTTTAAATCTTTTGTTTTATCCATCTCCAGCACATAAATATTTTTGGGATGAATAACATGAATGTCAATCCCAAAATTTATAATTTTCTTGTCCTGCAAAAGTTTAAGTTCATTGTGATGTTTATCATTATTTGAAAAAACAAAAAAATGCTTATCTCCAAAATGGTCAAGCAATTTTGAAATGATTATAATTTCAGAATCATTGAACTCTTTTTGCTCGCTCAACTTCTCATAAGTGAAACCATATTCTTTTTCAAATATTTCAAGTAACTGTTCGTGAGCTTTAAAAAATTCATCAAGCGATTTAACTTCCCAAATCGACATATTCTCATACATGAGATAATTTTCACTAAAATCCGTTATAGTCATCTTTTCCTTAATTTAATAGTATACTTAATTTATTCATGCCGGGCCCCCTCAATTATTCTAAAAATATGCAATATGTATGGAAACAGAGCATCCATTGTTTCTTTGGCACCTTTGGTAGAACCTGGCAATGCAAGAATCAGTGTATTGCCTTTCATTCCGGCAACACCTCTTGAAAGCATCGAAAAAGGAGTACGGTCCTGACCATAATTCCTGGCTGCCTCCATTATTCCCGGAATTTCTTTGTCAAGCAACGGACGTATTGCTTCAGGAGTAACATCTCTGGGCGAAAGGCCTGTTCCCCCGGTAAAAATAATAATGTCATTCTTTAACAAATAAAGCGCTTCCACTTTGCCTTGAATATCTGTAGTTTCATCAGGGATAATTGAATAATCAGAAACGCTTACCTTACATGATTCTAATTTTTTAATAATTGCTTTGCCTGCTTTATCTTCTTTTTTCCCTGCGGAAATGCTATCAGAACAAACAATAACAGCAGCTTTTAAATCTTTTCTGAACTTATCAGTAAAATCCGATTTACCGCCTCTTTTTTCTTTCAACCGGATAGAAGAAATTTCAATACCTTTATCAATAGGCTTAAGCATGTCATACATCGTCAATGCCACAACAGAAACACCATGCATAGCTTCTACTTCCACACCTGTTTTATAAATTGTATGTACCTCCATTTCAATATGAATTTCCATGCCTGTAATTTCGTATCGGACAGCAGTATATTCAACAGGAAGAGGGTGACAGTCAGGAATCATATCACTGGTTTTTTTAACAGCAAATAATCCTGCAGTTTTAGCCATTTCAAACACATCTCCTTTGGGGACGGTTTTATTTTTAACAGCATCAATGGTTTCCTGCCTGCTTACTTTAACAATGGCTTTTGCAATTGCTTCCCTCAGGCTGCTCGATTTAAATGTTATATCTACCATTTATTCAGATTAAGATTTGAGACTTGAGACTTGAGATTTGGGATTTGGGATTTGAGTATTGAGTATTGAGTATTGAGTATTGAGATGTTGTGTTGAAAGCTCTGCAATATTTCTAACTTGCTTACAATCTAACATCTCATATCTCACATCACACATCTATTTATTTTCCTTCCATACAAATGTTTCATCTTCAAAAATTTCTTTTCCCCATATAGGGACATTAGCTTTTATTTCTTCAACAATATACCTGCAGGCATCAAAAGCTGAAGCGCGGTGTTTGGATGACACAAAAACAAACAGACATATTTCACCCGCTTTTACTTTGCCTATACTATGATATATATGCATACAGGTAAGGTCAAATTTCGAAAATGCAGCTTCGCGTATTTCATGGAATTTTTCTTCAGCCATTTCTTCATAGGTTGAATAGTCAATGGCCAGTACATTTTTATTTTCTATAACATCTGCCCTGACTTGTCCCAAAAAAATATCATGTGCTCCTATTGTTGTTTTGGTGCTGTGTTTGGCTATAGAGTCGGCAATTAATTGAGGACTTATAGAGCCCTTTACAAATACATTGTGTCTTTTTTTTTCCTTCATTTTTATTTTGTTACAGATTGTAAATTTATCCATTCCATCACTCCACCCTCTAAATTATAAAGATTGGTGAACCCAAAATCTCTTTCTAATAGTTCTATCGCACGTTTGCTTCTGGCACCACTTTTACAAAAAACAACTACTTTTTTGTCTTTTGAAATCAAATGTATTTTTTCAATAAGCTTTGTCAAAGGAATCTGTATACAAGTAAAATCATCTATTTGAGGATATTCATAAGGTTCGCGAACATCTATAATTTGAATATCAGCATTATTTTCGAGCATTAATTTAAATTCATTTACTGAAACAGTTCTGATTAAAGGCTTAAGTTCTTTATTTCCGCAAAAATATTCATAATCGATCTTTAAAAATTCTTCTCTGTTTTGAGGAGCAGTATTCATCCAATCGTTGTTACGGCTTATTTCAATAGCAGAAAAATTCATTGCAAGTGCATCAACTAATAAAAGTTTTCCGGAAAGCGGCTTTCCGATACCGGTAATAATTTTAATTGCTTCCGTTGCCTGGAGGGTACCAATGATACCAGGTAAAACGCCCAACACACCTATTTCAGAACAGTTAGGAGTGCTTCCAGGTTTGGGTGGTTCCGGGAAAAGACACCGGTATGTGGGACCCAAATTAGCATAAGAATCAGTATAATTAAAAACAGAAACTTGCCCTTCAAATTTATATATGGAGCCATAAACTAAGGGTTTATTCATCAATACACATGCATCATTCACCAAATACCGTGTAGCAAAATTATCTGTCCCATCAATAATAACATCATAATCGGAGATTATATCGAGTGCGTTTTGATTACTAATCTGAACAGG
>JAHEXZ010000030.1:38378-46700 GCA_023251835.1 Bacteroidota bacterium
TCACCCTCCCGCAAATGGCGGCAAAAAGGCAACTTCAGTCCCTGGTTGAAGCTGATGATTATCTTTTACTAATTTTTTATCCACAGAAATTAAAAATTTAGAATTTCTTAATTCCGGAAATTCATTTAAAAGTTTATCCTTTAAGGACTGTATATCCTGACAATTACTAAACCACAACTCTGATTTCCCTGCTAAATCAGCTAATGAACCAAATAACATCACTTTAATACTCATAATATAATTATATATTTATTTGACATACACTTTGGCCAGGTTGATTATGGCACAGCGTGTAATAGCCACAACTATTTTTCTTTATATGCTTTTTATACCAATGTTCATTTGTTGCTTTAACTCTTCAGGTGTATTAATATTAACAAATAATTTATCATGATAAAATTTCTGTCTTTCCGTAATATGAATTTCTCTTGTAAGAAAATGCCGGAGAACACTCTGAATCTTTAATTCTTTGCACATAATCAGATTATATAGCCTATCAGTTATTCTTTTTGTATAAATGGCACACAATGGTTCTGTATTTCCCTTATATACAGGAACAGCTATCTCAGCCTTTCCTGAATTTTCAATAATGTATCTTATCAAACCCTCATTAATAAACGGGATGTCGCAACTCACTATTAAATTATTTTCCGTTTTGCTGTTCATTAACCCCGTGTATATTCCTCCCAGTGGGCCGCAGTCTTTTATAATATCTTCAACCACCTTATATCCGAATGTATTGTAATTATCATTATTTGCAACAATTATAATTTCATTTACATTAGGAATAAGTGCAGCAAGTATATGCTCTATAAATTTTTTTCCTTCCAGTTGAACCAGCCCCTTATCACTCCCCATCCTTGAGCTTCTTCCTCCGGCAAGTACAATACCTGTTATACGTTCCTTTGTCATTTGTATTCCACTGTTAAAAGCTTTATACTGGCAATAACTAATACTATTGCCAACATTCCTTTTAGAACTTTGTTGCTTAATTTTTTTCTACCCAGATATGCCCCAGCCACTCCACCTGCTACAGCTATAAATACCCAACTATAAACCTGAGGGTCGATAGCCGTACCATTTGATATTAAACCAACCAATCCGGAAATTGAATTTACAAAAATAAACAGAGCTGAAATTGCAGCAGTTTGTTTCATATTCCCCCAATGCATTAATAATATTACCGGACTTAACAGTATGCCTCCACCTATTCCAATCATGCCGGAAAAAAAACCAATAGAAGCCCCAATGATAAGTGCTAATATCAAGCCGGGTTCTTTTGTATCTTCATTACTCCCTTTACCAATAATACCAAGCAAACGAAGTATAGGAAAAACAAGAAGAACACCAAGAATTCTCTTATAGACCAAAGCATCCAATGTTAGATAAGCTCCAATAAATGAAGCAGGAATGGATGTTATAACAAATGGCCAGAACAGTTTCCATTTAAAATTGCCGCCTCTGTAATATTGATAAAAGGAAATGAAAGAAACAAAAATATTCAATATAAGAGAAGACGACTTCATTATTGAAGGATTAAAATTAAATAAGGCCATCAGAGCCAGGTAACCACTTGCACCTCCATGCCCAACAGAAGCATACAAAAATGCAACAATAAACAACAAAGGAATAAATAATCCTGTTAAATTTTGTTCTGACATATTTTTTTCGTCATATATTTTTTTATACTACGCACCCTGCTCCAACAGCTATCGGATTTTATAAAAAATTATAAATTACGAAATAACTAAAAATTCATAATTCACAAAACATTATCTGGACTAATAACTTACTATAAAAACAGTATTAAACTATTTTTCTGTAAAGAGCGAAACAGAAGTATTATTCAGGTATTTTGAAAAACGATATAGCATTCGCCCGCTTAGAATTTTAGTTTCTTGCTTTCTGCTTCCTGAAATTTCTGGAACTTTTCATTCAAATCTTTATACACTTTAATTACCCTCTCGCCTTCGGCAGTAATTTTTGTACCTCCTCCTCCAGCTCCTCCTGAATGTGCTTCCACAAGAGGAGTATCCGATTGTCTGTTCATGGAATCGATCAGCTCCCAAGCCTGTCGGTACGACATTTTCATAGATTTTGCAGCCAGAGTTATTGATCCATGCTCTTTAATTCGTTCAAGCAGCACTATTCTCCCGGCACCTATAAAAGCATGGTTATCATGTTCTATCCAAATGCTTCCTTTTATTGTAAACATCTTTTTTAAGCCATCCGTTAACTGCTGCAAAGGTCGCCTGTTAATGAATTAAAAAAAATGATATACATCATACATCACTTTTAGTATATTTCTGGCAATTGGTGAAGCTCCACCAAATCTCCTTTTTTAATATCCTCACTTTTCTCAGGCAAATAAATTAAGCAATCGGCTGCTGCAAATGAACTCAAAATAAATGATTCCTGACCATCAAGTGGGTTTACGACATTATTGGATAGTTTACCTTTCAGAAATAAAGAAACACCTTTTTGTTTAGAGAAATTTGTTCCCATAGGCAAATATATTTTTGGCAGAAATGCATTTTTTAATCCCCGCATTAATTTAATTGTCGGATAAACATACTCATAGAAACAAGTCAATACAGCTGCAGGATTTCCGGGCATCCCAAAAATTAATGTTTCTCCATACTTGCCAAAAAACAAAGGTTTTCCTGGCTTTTGCTTAATCTTATAAAAAATAGTTTTTACTCCAAGTTCGCTCAAAGCTTTTCCTGTAAAATCATAATCACCAACAGATATACCTCCTGTAATAAGAACAATATTGGAGTTTTTCATCACCTTTCTTAACGTTTTGGATAAGCCTTTCAGATTATCTTTAACAGCTATGTTGTTCTTTACATCCAAGCCAATTAATTTCAAAGCTGACTCCAATGCATAAGAATTTGATTCATAAACCTGACCATTATTCAGCAGTTTCCCGGGTTTAACCAATTCATTGCCTGTAACAACTAGTGAAACTGATGGTTTTGCATATACCTTTACTGTACTAATTCCCATAGCAGCAAGATAACCCACCCCGCCCGGGGTAAGAATAGTTTTTTTCCGCAGCGCAACAATACCTTTCTTTATCTGCGAACCTGTTTTTCGGATGTTGGCCCCCTGTTTTAAAAGCGGAGCATCAATAATTATATTGCCATTTTCTGCACTAACCTTTTCCTTGATAACAATAGTATCCGCTCCTGCAGGAACGGGTGCGCCCGTGAAAATTTTCACTGCATGACCACAGGTTAATTCCTTTTTATAAAAATCCCCTGCAGGAACCTCTCCCTCAATTTTTATCCCGGTATTTTGAATAAAATCAGCATACTTTATGGCGTAACCATCCATAGCAGATTGGTCAAAGGGGGGTAAATTTACAGGCGAAACAACGTCCTCAAATAATAAACATCCTACTGCATCAGCAAGTTTTACATTTGATGCTGAAAGTGCATTTACATTTTTTAGTATCAGTTTCTTTGCGTTCTCAACAGAAATCATATAAATATTCTTAATTGTACGAAATCAAAGTTACATTAATGAAGAAAATAACAACATGACAAACATCATTTTTTTCAAAAGAGCTCTTTCCTGCCTTTATATACTTCGGCTGAATTAATTTTGGAAAATAGCAAACTCATTCGCTCTGTATATGCAGATTAGGATTGGTTACATTGAAAAAATTTAAGATTATTTATTATTAATGCGAATTAGGGGTTGAAAATTATTTTTTCAAAGGAGAATACGCTAAAGAAAAAATTCTGTGCGGTGGTCATTTCGAGTTTATCGAGAAACGTGCGTGAGGCATTTGATAATTCATTTTAATTTCGCAATTTATTTGCTACCCTGATTTCTCGATAAACTCGAAATGACCCACCCACAATGGGGCTTTCATTCAAGCCCTAATTCGCATTATTAGTTGACAAAAAAATCATTATTGAACAAGATTTGATGCAACAAGTTTAGTTCTATGACTCGCATCATTGTTTTGGGGTAATTGTGTAATTAAAATTGCACTTCAAAGTATTTGGTATATAATGGACCTTATTAAAAATATATATACTCCTATTGATATTCCTTCCGGTTGTACAAACTGCTGGCTTAACAACTCTTCGGCATTCAGAAGTTGTTCTCCGGAAATACGACAAAAAATACTTCTGAACAGAAAAGTCATAAAATATAGTAAAAAGTCATATCTGATAAAAAGCGGAAACCCCGTTTCCGGTGTTTTTTGTATTCAAAAAGGTACTGTAAAAATTTTAAAACAGGGAAATAAAGGCAAAGAATTTATTTTATGGATTGCCCGGCAAGGTGATATGGTAGGGTTAAATTCTTTCCTGAATGATGAAGCATATACTTTTTCTGCAACGGCAATTGATGAAGTAAGTGTTTGTTTTATACCTGCTGTAGACTTAAAAGCCCTTCTTAACAAAGAACCGGTTGTTTTTGTTCAATTCATGCGAAAGCTATGTGACAAGCTGAATTTTGTTGAACAGCGCATCACCAGCATTTCAAGGAAAAGTATAAAAGCACAATGTGCTGAAATATTACTATCTCTTTCAACGCAAAATAATATGGATAATGATAAAAAATTATACATAAATTACTCTATTGGAGACCTTGCAAGCCTTATTGGAACTACGAAAAATTACCTTTATAAAGTATTAGTGGAATTCACGGATAAGGATATTCTTTCAATTCGTAACCGCAGGCTCCTTATCACTAACTTAAATGCCCTTACATTGATTGCTGCCGGAAATGATAGATAACCCCCTTATGTAATATTTGCTATGTCAACCCGCCTGAAGCGACTTGTATTCTGGAGTTTGTTTTTATTATTTGTTATTGATGCGGCAGTCATCTATACACTTGGAACAGAAAATGATTCAGGAAAAGGTTTTTTGTCAGAAGAAGCTAAAGAAGGAAAACTCTTGTTCCAGAAATACAATTGTATCTCCTGTCATCAGATATATGGCCTGGGAGGCTATATGGGTCCCGATCTCACCAACGTTATGTCAACTTCCGGAAAAGGTGAATTATATGTAAAAAGTTTCATTCAAAATGGTACACAACGAATGCCTGATTTTCAACTTAATGAAAAAGAAATAAACGCTCTGACAGAATATCTCCGTTATGTTGATAAAACAGGTATTTCACCCGTTATCAATTTTGAAATCGAATATGACGGAACTATTACACAAAAAAGTAATCAATGAAAAAAGAAATCGGGGTAACATTTATCTTTCTCTCTATCATAGCACTTTTGGCCGGTCTGCTTTTTGGAAGTCTCAGTGCTTTCCAGTTTGTCTTTCCTGGTTTATTTGATGCACTGCCATTTTTTAAAAACAGACCCCTCCATGTTTCACTTGTTGTTTCATGGATATTTCTTAGTGTTCTTGGAGGAATTTATTATTACCTTCCCAAATACTGTGGATTACCCCTTTTTTCTAAAAAAATGGCAACATTACATTTCTGGCTGTTTTTTATTACAGGATTATTAATTCTGACAAGTTATTTTCTGGGAAAATTCGGAGGACGCGAATATTGGGAATTTCCTCCTGTTCTGGCTATCCCGATTTTAATTTCATGGCTTTTACTTTTAATTAATTTTTTTAAAACAGTTTTAAAAAAAGTCGGACAATGGCCCGTATACCTGTGGATGTGGGCAACAGGAATTTGTTTTTTCCTATTCACCTTCACAGAAGCCTATTTATGGGTACTTCCCTATTTCAGAAATAATCTGATTCGTGATTTAACGGTACAATGGAAAGCATACGGAGCATTGGTAGGCTCATGGAATATGCTGGTATATGGAACAGCTATTTTTGTAATGGAACGGATAAAAGGTGACGAAAGTATTGCCAAATCAGGATTAGCATTCTGGATGTATTTTTTAGGACTCACCAACCTCTTGTTTGGATGGGCACATCATATTTATATTGTTCCAACAGCACCATGGATAAGGTACATTTCCTATGGAATAAGCATGACAGAGTTACTGATATTAGCCAAGATTATCTGGAACTGGAAAAGTGCTTTACAGCACGAAAAGAAAGATTTTTATTTTTTACCCTATCGTTTTATTATTGCATCAGATTGCTGGATATTCATTAATATCGTACTGGCTATCCTGATTTCAATTCCTGCCATCAATGTTTTCACCCACGGCACTCATATTACAGTTGCTCACGCAATGGGCAGTACCATAGGTATTAATACCATGATACTATTATCATCTGTACTATTTATCATTGATGATGTAACCAAACACCAGTTTTCTGCTACTGAAAAAAATACAATTAGAACCGGATTCTGGATAACAAATTTTTCACTATTGATATTTTGGGTGAGCTTAGTTGCTGCCGGAGCAGAAAAAGGAGTATTAATTGTAGAAAATCAGCTTACTTTTCAGGCAATCATGCAAAAGATAAATCCCTATTTAGTAGCGTTTGCCTGTTCAGGATTAGGAATTTTCCTAGGTTTATTAATGGTTTCTGTTCATCCTCTATTGATAATTATGCGCTATTTTAAAACAAAGAAAGCATGATTTTTATCATGTTTTGCCTCGCAGTTTATTAATATAATTGTTATCTGTTAAGGAGTAAACAATAGATTTCGTGTCTGTATACAGCAGTCATGTAATCACCTAAAAATCAAAATATACAAGATGAAATCAAACCAATTATTTGTAAAAACAGGGCTCTCTGTGATTGGAGCTGCCACTCTCTTACTTTATTCCTGTGGGGGAAGCGAAAACCAGGGAAAAACAGCACTTGCTGCTACCAATAATCCGGATATTGAAAAATCTTCAGTAGTTGAAAAAGCTCCTGCAAACACCAATGAGCTTTATGCAAAAGGAGCCGAAGTATACAAACAGGTTTGCCAGGCCTGCCACCAGGCAAATGGCGAAGGATTACCAAATGCTTTCCCTCCATTGGCCAAATCAGATTACCTGCTTGCGGATAAAGTGCGTACCATTAAGCAAGTGCTGAAAGGATCAAGCGGTGAAATAACGGTTAATAATCAAAAGTTCAATGGAGCCATGCCTCCACAAAATCTAACTGACGAACAGGTAGCTGATGTTCTTAACTATGTGTTTCATAGCTGGGGAAATAATGGAGAAGTAGTTACAGCAGATGAAGTTAAAACTCAACGGGGAATTTAATTGAATCAAATGGCTTATTCTAAAGTTTCATTCGATAATACAGAAAAAGCTTTTATCGCAAAAGGCAACCAGGAGTTGAAGCGTTCACTCTGGCTTTTCAAATTAATGGGAAACCCATTTTTGGTAAAAACATTTTCAAAACTTATTGTTTTTGCAATTAAAATAGGACTGCCGGTCAAAGTACCTGTCAAAGCTACAATATTTAAACAATTCTGCGGTGGTGAATCAATAGAAGAAAGTAAAGAAGTAGTAAAAAAACTCAGCAAATCACATATTGGTTCCATCCTTGATTATTCTGTTGAAGGAAAAGAAAGCGAAGAAGATTTCATCCGAACAAAAAATGAAATTCTGAAAATTATCCGGCTTGCCAGCAACAACCCTGCTATTCCATACACAAGCCTCAAACTCACCGGAATTGCACGGTTTGATTTACTGGCTAAAATAAATGCACAACAACAACTCAGCAAAGACGAAGAAATTGAATTTAACAAAGTAAATGAAAGACTCCTCGAAATTTGTACACATGCTGTTCAATCCGATGTTCCTGTTTACTTTGATGCTGAAGAAAGCTGGATACAGGATGCCATTGACACATTAGCTGAAAAAATGATGGAAGTACATAATAAGCAAAAGGCCATTGTACTTACCACATTACAAATGTACCGTTGGGACAGGATTGACTATCTCACTAAACTTATACAAAAAGCAAGAAAGAATAAATTTTGTATAGGAATTAAATTAGTACGGGGAGCCTATATGGAAAAGGAAAATCTACGGGCTTCTCAAATGGACTATAAATCGCCAATTCAACCTGACAAACAAAACACAGATCGGGATTTTGACAAAGCTGTGGATATATGCCTCGAAAATATTGATATCATTACTTTATGTGCCGGAACGCATAATGAAGCAAGCACAATGCATCTGATTGATAAAATGCGCGAACTGAATATTCCTAATGATCATCCTCATGTATATTTTTCTCAGCTTTATGGTATGAGCGACCATATTACTTACAACCTTGCTGATGCAGGATATAACGTTACCAAATACCTGCCTTATGGGCCGGTTAATTCCGTTATACCCTATTTAATCAGGAGAGCTGAAGAGAATACTGCTATTGCTGGGCAAATGAGCAGGGAGCTGCGCCTGATAATAGAAGAAAAAAA
>JAHEXZ010000030.1:46800-54264 GCA_023251835.1 Bacteroidota bacterium
TTAGAAAATTGTGGTGCTAAAAATATACACGTATTCACAAATCCTCTATATGCAATTCAATACTTAGAACGGACAACAGATATTCCACAATTCATTTTTCTTGACCTTAACTTCCCTATTATGGATGGCTTTGAATTTCTGGAAAAACTAAATGAATATAAACTCACAAAACATCCGATTGATGTTTTTGTACTTTCTAATTCACATAACCCTGATGATATTAAAAAAGCAGAACAAAAACATGCTGTATTTATTAATAAACCACTGACAGCAGAAAAAGTAATGAAGCTTCTGGAAATAACAGAATCAGAACAGAGGCGCAAATAATATTCTCAAATCATTGAAAAGAATATTATTCAGAGAGTATTTAACTTACGGTTGCATCAATCCCTAACTTTCTAACCCTTATTGCAAGCTCATTCAGAAAATCCTTAGGAATTTTTTCCAATCCCTTTTCCGCAGTTGCCCTATCAATGGAATAAAGCATCACCTGTTTAGGTTTTATTTTTTCTATAAGAGTAAGCCAGGCATTTATATTTGTTTCTGTAGTGTTATCAATAAACTCACCATTACAAAGTCCTTTTAAAAACATAGACTGAACAATAAGGTTACCCTTAAAGTACTGCAAATGGTCAACAATCCAATTCAGGCTTTTCTTCGAATGAGGTTGATTTATTTTTTGAAACAGATATTCTGTTCCGGCATCTAATTTTAAAATTCTCAAATCTGCTTTTTTTAGTGCATCCACCACATACTTTCTGTCGAGCATGCTTGCATTGGTAAGTACTGCAACTTTTGCCATTGGCAAATAAGTATTTCTTAACTTAATTGTATCATCAATAATTCGTGAAAATTCAGGATGCATAGTAGGTTCACCGTTGCCGGCAAATGTTATCACATCCGGATAAACTTTTTCTTCTTTTAATTGAATTAATACATCTTCCAGCTTTCTTCTAACATCATCTCTTGAATGAAACCTGGTAGCTTTATTACCTTTTGTGCCTGTCCAACCGCATTCACAATAAATGCAATCAAAATTGCATAGTTTAGAATCAACCGGCAAAAGATTAATACCCAGCGAAAGCCCAAGCCTCCGGCTTCTTACCGGCCCAAAAATAATTTTATCAAATAAAAATGTTGCTGTATCCATTTACTATCCGTATTCAACGCAGCTTGAAATGCCGGTGCTATAGGCATTTCAGACAGGGTCAAAAAATATGTGAACACTATGAAAATTTTCTCAAATATAATTTGAATAGTTCTCAAAAGAAAATTTCGGGCAAAAGATATTATTCTGACATCCAATAAAACATGAGCATGGTCAATATAAAATATGACATGCGTCATGTAGTTTTATGACGAAAGATAAAATGTTTAAAAGTAGAATCAAATGTTAAGAAATAGAAAACTACAGACTGAATTAACAGTTATAAATTGCGGACGAATTTTCCACTCAACTTAAATCAATACAAAATTTTAAAAATAATATAACAGATGTTAACTTTAGAAATGTCCGAAAGTACAGTAAAAAAAGGAACTCAGACCTATTCATACAATGAGGTTTTCGAAAAATGTCTTCACTATTTTCATGGAGATGAACTGGCTGCCTCTACCTGGATGAATAAATATGCGATGAAAGATAATAATAAAAATTTTCTTGAACTTACACCCGAAGATATGCATTGGCGGATGGCCAAACAATTTGCAAGAAAGGAAAAGGAATATGCTGCAAAAACGTATCTGAACGGAAGCTTCAAATACCTGTCAAAATACGGACAGGAAAGGGGCTTACTTGATGAACAAAAAATTTTCAGCTATTTTAAAGATTTTAAATACGTTATACCACAAGGAAGCGTAATGTCCTCTTTAGGGAATCCATATATCATTGCCTCACTTTCCAATTGTATTGTACTTCCTGAAATATATGACTCCTATGGAGGAATAGCCTATACTGACCAGCAATTAGCTCAACTCTTCAAAAGAAGATGTGGTGTTGGAATAGACATATCTACATTAAGACCAGCAGGAATGTCCGTTTCTAATGCTGCCGGTACAACCACAGGAGCTGTATCCTTCATGGAGCGTTTCTCAAATACAACCCGTGAAGTAGCACAAAATGGCAGAAGAGGTGCTTTGATGATAACCATAGATATTGCACATCCTGACGTAGAACAATTCATAACAGTAAAACAGGATCTTTCAAAAATCACAGGTGCAAATATTTCTATCCGGCTTTCTGATGAGTTTATGAACGCAGTAAGCAGTGATAAAAATTTTACACTACGCTGGCCTATAGATGCGGCTAAACCAAAATTCTCAAAAGTTGTTAAAGCAAGAGATTTATGGAATACTATTATCAAATGCGCCCACAACACGGCAGAACCAGGATTAATATTTTGGGACAGGCAACATTACTATTCTACATCTTCTGTGTACCCTGAATTTAAGAATGTATCTACCAATCCATGTTCTGAAATAGCTATGCAGGGAGGCGATAGCTGCCGACTAATTGCATTGAACCTGTTCAATTTTATTGATAATCCCTTTACATCCAAAGCTGTTTTCAATTATAAAAAATTTTATGAAATTGCTTATGAAGCACAGCGGATGATGGATGACCTGGTTGATCTGGAACTTGAAGCTATTGACAGAATATTAGCTAAAATACAAAGTGACCCGGAGCCTGATTATATTAAACAGGTAGAAATAAACACATGGAAACTTCTTTACGATACCGGTAAAAAGGGAAGAAGAACAGGACTGGGCTTCACTGCTCTTGGAGATATGCTGGCAGGATTAGGCTTGAAATTTGATTCTGCCGGAGCTCTTAAAGAGACTGAAAAAATAATGAAAACAAAATGTGAAGCTGAATTTGACAGTTCCATAGATATGGCTTTAGAGCGTGGTAAGTTTCATGGGTTTGATACTAAAATAGAAAACACCTCTGAATTTGTTCAGATGCTGAAAAAAGAATTACCCAAAACGCATTCCCGAATGATGAAGCTGGGCAGAAGAAATATCTCCCTCAGCACTGTTGCCCCAACAGGTACCCTAAGCATGTTAGCACAATCATCATCAGGGCTGGAACCTGTATTTATGCTTTCATACAAACGCAGAAGAAAAATAAATCCTCACGATAAAAATGCACGGGTTGACTTTGTAGATCCTATGGGGGATTCCTGGCAGGAATTTACGGTATACCATCATAAACTCAAGCTCTGGATGGAAACAACCGGAGAAACAGACATCTCAAAAAGCCCTTATCATGGCTCCACTGCACCAGAAATTGATTGGGAAAAACGTATTCAATTACAAGCTGTTGTTCAAAAATACACCACACACTCTATCAGTTCAACTATTAATTTGCCTAACAGTGTATCGGTTGATCAGGTTGGACAAATCTATCTCGATGCGTGGAAAAACGGGTTAAAAGGAATTACCGTTTACCGTGATGGCTCAAGAACAGGAGTGCTGGTAGCTGCTGATAAAAAAACAGAACAACCAGGCGATATTAAAGAAACACACCCTCCTAAACGGCCAAAAATCCTGGAAGCCGAAATTGTCAGATTTATGAATCATGATGAAAAATGGATTGCAGTGGTTGGTATACTAAAAGGCAAACCCTATGAAGTGTTTACAGGACGTGCGGAAGATTCTTTAAACATTCCAAAGTGGGTCGAAAAAGGCTGGGTAATAAAAAATGTTGCAGAAGACGGTAAAAAGCGTTATGACTTCCAGTTTAAAGATAAAGAAGGATATAAAGTAACTATTGAAGGGTTATCCAGGTCGTTCGACAAAGAGTACTGGAACTATGCAAAATTAATTTCCGGGGTATTACGTCATGGAATGCCTTTGCCGCACGTTGTTTCACTTATTGGAGACCTCAATCTCTATAAAGACAGTATCAATACATGGAAAACCGGTGTTGAGCGTGCACTAAAAAAATATATCCCTGATGGAACACAAGCTGTTGACCGTAAATGTAATGAATGTGGAAGCCCTGACGGGCTCATATACGAAGAAGGCTGCATTAAATGTAAAAATTGCGGAAACTCTAAATGCGGCTAAATTCAAATATACTGAGCAAATGAGTTTGCTATTTTTCACAAACTCATTTGCCGAAGTACAACCTGCATTAAATCAAAACTAAAATTGGTGAAATAAAATTCGCCAGATAATCTCTTAAACGCTCCGTGTGTTTTTGTACCAGTATTTGCCGGTAACCACTAAATTTCGCCATAACTTTTCGCCAGACGGGTGCAAACCACTAAGCGGAAAGTTTTGCAAAATGTAAGAGAAATATATAACGTATTGGCCATAGACTGAAATAATTCACAAACCGAGAAACGAAATAACAAAAAATGGAAAAATATGTAATTAAAAGAAATGGTGAATACAGGCCATTCGAAGGATTCAAAATTAAAGAAGCTATTAAAAAAGGGTTTCTGAGTGCAAACACTCCTGCAGATGACAGCATTTATGATTGTATAATCCTACGGCTTCAAACAAAGGATACCTGGTCTGTTGAGGAGATACAAGACATTATTGAAAAAGAATTGTTTGCTAAAAATTATTTTGACGTAATGCGTTCCTTTATGCTATACAGGCATACACGCAAAATGCAACGTGAACATACAAAAGGATTGTCAGAGGATACAACGTATATCAACAGTACACAAACTATTGAAGAATATATTGGTCAAACCGATTGGCGAATCAATGCCAATGCAAACACTTCTTATTCCAATGCAGGAATGGTGAATAATGTTGCAGGAAAAGTAATTGCCAACTACTGGTTAGACAAAGTATATACGAAAGAAGAAGGATATGCGCATCGCAATGGTGATATTCACATCCATGATTTAGACTGCCTTACCGGATATTGCGCAGGATGGAGTTTACGTACATTGCTGAATGACGGATTTAACGGGGTACGCGGAAGAGTAGAAAGCAGGGCACCTTCACATTTCCGGGAAGCATTAGGACAAATGGCAAATTTCCTGGGAATTTTACAAAGTGAATGGGCCGGAGCACAGGCATTCAGCTCATTTGATACTTACCTTGCTCCCTATGTGTTTAAAGATAACCTGTCATTTAAAGAAGTAGTAAAAGCAATCAGAAGTTTTGTATATAATCTGAATGTACCGGCAAGATGGGGACAGTCTCCGTTTACTAATATTACGCTGGACTGGGTTGTTCCTGGAGATTTGAAAGAACAAATGCCAACGAAAAACAATCTTCACCTTTTCCAGGATAATGATAATCCTGCATTACTATTAAAAGCAAGGCAAAGAGGAGTTGATAACCTTATAGATTTAAAGTATGAACATTTTCAGCACGAAATGAATATAATTAATAAGGCTTATTATACTGTGATGACAGAGGGAGACTCTCATGGACAACCTTTTACTTTTCCAATACCAACAGTAAATATTACTGAAGATTTTGACTGGTACGGAGAAAATACAGATTTGCTTTTTGAAAATACAGCAAAAATAGGTTCGTCTTATTTTCAAAATTTTATTGGCAGTCAATATATCTCCGATGAAAATGGAAATAAAATTGAAAATCCCGCTGCATATAAGCCCAACGCTGTAAGAAGCATGTGCTGCAGGCTTCAACTAGATTTAAGAGAACTATTAAAACGGGGCAATGGGTTATTTGGAAGCGCTGAAATGACCGGGAGCATTGGTGTTGTAACTATCAACATGGCACGCTTAGGCTATTTATACAAAGGCAATAAAAAAGCATTGTATGAAAGATTGGACAAACTGATGGAAATTGCCAAATCAACACTTGAAAAGAAAAGAGCTTTCATTCAAAGAATGTATGATAACGGCCTATATCCCTATACCAAAAGATACCTGCCACATTTCAGAAATCACTTTTCTACTATCGGGGTAAATGGTATAAATGAAATGATACTGAATTTTACTGAAAAACGTGATGACATTACCTCAGAAAGCGGTATTGACTTTGCCTGCGAAATATTAGAACATATCAGAAAGCGTATGCAGGAGTTCCAGGAACAGACAGGAAATTTATATAACCTGGAAGCAACGCCTGCTGAGGGCACTACCTACCGGTTTGCTAAAGAAGACAAAAAAAGATTTCATGACATTATTCAATCCGGTGAAGGTGAAAATATTTATTATACCAATAGCTCGCAAATTCCGGTAAACCATACGGACGACCCATTTGAAGCACTCTTACTGCAAGATGAGCTGCAATGCAAATATACCGGTGGAACAGTACAGCATTTATATATGCGGGAAAAAATAAGTTCCCCGGAAGCATGCAGAAATATGGTTAAGAAAGTGCTTTCTAATTTCAGATTGCCTTATATCACAGTAACGCCAGTATTTAGCGTTTGCCCAACGCACGGCTATATTTCAGGTGAACATGAATATTGCCCGAAATGCGATGAAATAATATTGAACAAACTGACTAATCAAAATAATAAAAACTATGAACACAGCAACCCAAACAAAAACAACTAACCCAAACCGATTAATGATAATTGATGATACATTGCGTACAAAATGTTTAGTGTACACACGTGTAATGGGATACCACAGACCGGTAGAAAGCTTCAACATTGGAAAAAAAGGTGAGCACAAACAACGTACACACTTCACGGAAAGAAAATGCTGTTAATGCTATTTATAGCATTACACCGTTTACGCTTCTTGATTACCCTGATAAAACAGCCTGCATACTCTGGTTTGCAGGCTGTAATATGAGATGCCTGTATTGCTATAACCCGGATATTGTTCTGGGCAAAGGAAAAATAAGCGACAATGAAGCCCTGAAATTTATTTCATCACGCAAAGGTTTGCTGGATGGCGTTGTTTTTAGTGGAGGAGAGAGTACACTGCACAAAAACATAATTTCTCTTGCCACTGAAATTAAAAAAATTGGTATGCTGATAAAGGTTGATACCAACGGCTCCAATCCCCACATGATAAAATCATTATTGCAAAATCAATTAGTAGATTATATTGCCTTGGATTTTAAAGGAACTGCGGATTCTTACAAACAAATCACACAATCTGATTTGTTTCAGCGATTTGAAGAAACACTGCTACTGCTTCTTAATTCCACTATAAAATTTGAAATCAGAACAACGGTTCATTCAGAGCTAACTGATAAAAAAGATTTACTCTGGATGCAGCAATACCTCGAAACAAAAGGTTATAGAGGAAAATATTACCTCCAAAATACTATTAATAATGTACCTACTTTAGGTAATATTGAAAATAGCCAAAAAGCAATTGACACTTTTAATTATTCCTCTGCCGAAAAAATAAATATTGTTGTAAGAAATTAAAAAATAAAAGTGACATATTACTGAAAAATGGTTGGTGGAATCCTCTGTTCACCTTACTGTATAAAGGTTTGGAGAAAGCTTAGTGAAAGTGGTTTCACTAAGCTTTTTTTGTACATGAAAAAATCAAAAAAAAG
>JAHEXZ010000031.1:0-43936 GCA_023251835.1 Bacteroidota bacterium
TATATAGCTATTACTCTAAAGGTGTGGATATTAAAATTATATGGTACTACAAAGAAAAAGATGAAGATATAAGAGAGGCAGGTGAAGAGTATGCTAAATTGGTTAATCTGCCTTTTGAATTTATATTGCGACACTAATTCTAATTCAAGTAGTTTTTAAAAAAAATGAGTTCATGAGCTTAGTTGAGCTTAAAGAACCAACTTGCCATAGGAATAGGAAAGCTAGTATCTTTACTAAATATTCCAGCAACTCCAAACTGAAAAGCCCTGTTAGGATTTGAAGAAAACCTGAAGCCGGGAATCATGATATAAACCTGGCTATTAGAGCTCCTGTAATAAAAATTTTCCAATACAAAAGAGGCCTTCTTTCCTAAACGTGCTGCTCCGGCAAAAGAGGCTAAAAAAGCACTCCCTGTCCTATCTATTGTTCTTTTTCGTTCTATCGGAGCCCCATTACCATCGTAATACATTTCAACTACTACTTTTGGGTTAAAATCTACAAGAAAACCATAACCACCGGAAACGCTCACGTTATAATTTCTATTACCATAAGTAAGACTGCTGAAGGCCAGACCTCCGGCAAATCTAAAACGCTCTATCCATGTACTTGTTCCTGCAATAAAGCCGGCCCCCCAATAAGTATTTTTACCAATTGGAGTAGAATATTTACCCGTAGCTGCAAATGGAGCAAAACCCCATGTTGTCATTATACCTAAAGAAAAATGATCGGATACAGCCTTTTGAAATTCCGGCCCGGTAAGATTCAACATAATATACGTATCCTTCTTTTTTACAGTAAACCCATTTGTACTGATAAAATAACGGGTAGAAAAAACATCTTCACCAACATATACCCCCTCCTTCACATCTGACTGGCTTTCAAGCATTTTTATTTCTCTGATATCGCTTTTTGTTATATAGATTTTACCAATTGAAATTGTATTTATCAAAACTTCTCTTCCATCATCAGACAGTATTTCACCGATATATTCTGTTCCATTTTTTAAACTTATAACTTTTGTTTTACTGCTGTCTTTACCAACATTTTGGGCAGATAATTCAGCCAGACTAATCATCACTATTAGAAATAGAGTGGAAACTGTTTTTTTCATGGGTTAAATTGTTTTCTGTATTGTCAATACAAAAATGCACCACCCATTCAACATGCCAAATGATAGTTATCAGATTATAACTTGATGTTTATCAACCTTTATAATATAAGATAAAAAGCCAGTTATAAAGTACCATTTCCATCAATACATTAAAGTTCATTAAAATAGTATAGTTTTTATTACACAAATTGTTTCAGCCATTCTTTTGCTCCCCTGTCGTCCGTGAAGCTTTTCATAGGTATTGGCGGGGGCTTGAACTTAAACAGTATATTATGAGCTTTGATATCCCCGGTTTTGCAACCATTGCCATAGCACAATAAATAAGTCTTTATGTGGTTGAATTCGACTCATTAAATTTTGCTATATATTCAGGTAATGTATACTAATTTTCACACAAATCCCTAACGCTTCTTTAAAATACTATTTAGAATTGTTCTAAATACCTAATTGTAGGTATTGTCATATTCTTTCTTTCCTTCTTTCTTTGCACAGTTAATTTTTAAAACGAATTAAAAAACCATGAAAGCATCAACTATAGGGTGTGCATCAGCATTATTGCTATTGAATTGCATAGGTTATTCACAAAATAACGATACAGCAAAAATAAAAGAAATTCAACTTAATGAAATTATGGTAACCGCCATAAGAACTGTAAACGGAGTTGGTCATTTACCAGATGAAAAAGAGGGCATTCTTTATGCTGGTAAAAAGAACGAAGTCGTAATTGTGGACAGTATGGATGCAAACAAGGCTATCAATAACACACGACAATTATTGGGCAGAATCCCGGGGTTAAATATTGTTGAAACTGAAAGCGCAGGTTTTACGGCTAATGGCATTGCAACAAGGGGATTAAATCCGATTCAAAGTATAGAAATGAATACCCGTCAGAATGGATACAATGTCAGCGCTGATGTTTATGGATATAATGAAGCCTATTATTTACCGCCCATGGAAGCAGTCAGCAGAATTGAGATGGTGAGAGGTGCTGCATCATTACAATTTGGTTCTCAATTCGGAGGCTTAGTGAATTATGTAATAAAAAACGCTCCGGTAAATAAACCCATTGAGTTTACTACTTCTCAAACTATAGGCAGCTTTGGGATGTACAATTCATTTAATTCTGTTGGAGGCACTTACGGAAAAGTCAGTTATTTCGGTTTCATTCAATACAGAAATATGGATGGTTACAGGCCAAATAGCCAGCAATGGCAGCTGTCAGGCTTTGGCAAATTACAGTATAAGCCTTCCGAAAAAATGAATGTGGGAGTAGAATACTCCTTACTTCGCAATCGGATACAAATGCCAGGCGGCTTAACAGACAGTATGTTTAACGCAGACCCGAAAGGCTCGACCAGGGCAAGAAACTGGCTGCGCAGTCCATGGAACATTATTAATGCTTATGCTAACTTTAATCCTTCAGAAAATACTACTATCAGTTTTAAAACAACGTACCTGTTCAGCCACAGATCATTGGTATGGAGAAATGAAGATGGAGGTCCGGAAGCATTAGACCTTATAGATCCCGCAACCAATGCCTATGTTCCGAGAGAGGTAGGTAATGAAGATATGAATAGTTCTACCTCTGAGCTCAGGTTTTCTCATAAGTATAAATTAGGGAACCAAAATTCAACGCTGGCAGGTGGAATAAGATATGCTTATGCCTGGTTTAAGCGGCAAGGTGGTGGAGAAGGAACCACCGGAAGCGATTTTGATTTATCTATCACTGGCGATTGGGGATATAATTTAGATTTCACCACAACCAACGTTGCTCCATTTATTGAAAACATTTTCAGAATCGGTAATAAATTTACTATTACACCGGGTTTAAGATTTGAGTACTTAAACAGTACCTTACAGGGGTATAAAATAGAAGATGACGTTATGCTAACAAGCGACCAGAGTCGCAATCGTTATTTCCCGCTGTTTGGAACTGGCTTGGAGTATAAAGCAACTTCCAACACAAATGTATATGCGAATTTCAGTCAGGCCTACCGCCCAATTGATTATAGCCAGTTAGAGCCAATTGGGGTAATATCCCGAATTGATCCGAATTTAAAAGATGCATATGGTTTCAACTCCGATTTCGGATACAGGGGTACGGTAAAAAATTACCTGAATTTTGATATCGGTGGTTTTTATATGCAATACAATAACAGGATTGGCTTGCTTCTTCAGATCGATTCAACTACCGGAGAAGAATTTACAATAAGGACAAATATTGCCAATAGTGTTCACCAGGGTATTGAAAGTTATATTGAATTTGATTTTTTAAAATTTGATAATCCGGAATCTGATTATGGTTTAAGTGTATTTAATTCATTTGCATACGTTGATGCCAAATATACAAGCGGAGAATTTAAAGGAAAAAGAGTTGAAGCAGCAGCACAAACCATCAACCGTATTGGTTTAACATATAGCAGTAAACATATCTCTTCTACATTACAAGTTAATTCTGTAGGAGATGCTTACGGAGATGCTTCAAACGTAAAAACAAGCGATGATCCTATTACAGGATATATACCGGCATATACGGTTGTAGATTTAAGCGCTACTTATAAAATAAATAATTACACTGTAAAGGCCGGTGTAAATAATCTTACTGATAAGGCTTATTTTACAAGAAGAACAGATGAATATCCGGGACCTGGTATAATACCTTCGGTTGGTCGGAGTATTTATTTTGGAATAAGTGCTAAATTTTAAAAGATGAATGATTTTTAAAAAAGTTTAAAAAATAATCATGAATTACTCTAATAAAAAATCTCTTATTGTATTGGGTTGTACTGATTCTAAGCGGTTTTGCTACCGCAAACTCGCTAAGAACCAGTACAAATAATGGGGTATGAGTGGAAGCATTACAGGAGGGTTCTTAATTCCTTCAGACTTCTAATTTCATAGGTAATATTTTCAGTATGTGACTTACCGGAAGGATTAAAATAAACCTGATTTATTCCGGCATCGCGGGCACCAATTACATCGGCTTCCATACTATCTCCTATCATAATAGAATTTACGGCACAAGCGTTTGTAACATTTAAAGAATACTGAAAAATACGAATATCCGGTTTTCTAAACCCTGCACGTTCAGATGTTATGATTTGATTAAAATAGTGTTGAATACCGCAATTTCTGATTTTTACATGTTGAGAGTCTTCGAAACCGTTGGTAATAATATGTAATGTATACTTAGGTTTAAGGTAATCAAGTGTCTCCATAGTATGCGGAAACATATTTGTTTTCTGTGGAGCAATTAGCATATAATCATTAGCAATACCTTCGGCCAGTTGTTTGTTATTAATTCCAAATTTTTTCAGGGTTAGTTCAAAACGGGCATAGCGCAGGGTATTTTTATCAATTAATCCTTTGCGGTAATATTCCCACATTTTTTCATTAATGGAAAAATATTCTGCAAGAAACTGAGGTGTAGACTTAATTCCTTTAGCTGCAAATTCATATTTATCTGAAAGTTCGATAAGTGCCTCACGTGAGTTGGTCTCAAAGTCCCAAATGGTTTGGTCCAGATCAAAAAATATATGTTTGTACCCATTCATCTAAAACAGCAATTTGAATGAGGATATAGCAACTGACCAGAATAGAATTGAGCCAAACATATATATGATTATGCGCTGTTTATCTTTGAAGTACCTTACAGCCAGAAAACAACCGATTGGTATGGAAAGAAAAGAAGGTGTAAGTAATGAAATACCAAGCAACCCAAAACGCTTTTTTACAATGACAATAAATTTATTTTTACGTGTGAAGTTTTTTTTCTTCCTGGTAGATAGATTTTCAAGTTCTTTATGTGCTTTGCGTTTCTTATAGTAAGCAATGATTTTATCACTTGCATATACGAAAAAAGAAGAGCCTGTAAAACCGCCTAAGCATGTAATGGTAACTGTTTTGAAAAAAGAAAAGCCATATAATAAAGCGAGCGGTACCCCTCCAAAAACAAATTTAACGGTACTCATCAAAAACACCGATACTACTTCCAACCATGATGATGGGTCCATCGTAGATACTTTTATTATATCTTTTTGCCATAGGCAAGGTCTCCTGCATCGCCCAGGCCTGGTACGATATAAGACTTTGCAGTTAACTCTTCGTCTACAGCGCCACACCAAATGGTAACATTTTCGGGGAAATTTCTCCTGGCATACTCGAGACCTTCCGAACTCGCAATCAGGGTAACTATATTTGTGTGTTTTGGTATGCCTCTCAGCAACAATGCTTTATATGTCAATACTATTGAAGAACCTGTTGCAAGCATAGGGTCACACAGAATAAGTTCTTTTCCGGTTAAATCAGGGCTGGCAAGATATTCCAGCTGAATATCAAATGTTCCGTTTTTATGATGTCTGCGATAAGCTGAAATGAATGCATTTTCGGCTCTGTCAAAATAGTTTAATATTCCCTGATGAAGCGGCAATCCGGCACGTAAAATACTTGCAATAACAGGTTGCTCTTTAAGTGTTGAAACATTTGCAATACCAAGCGAAGTTGTAATTTCTTTTGTTTCGTACTCAACTGTTTTACTGATTTCATAGCTCATAATTTCGCCCAAACGTTCTACATTCCTGCGAAAACGCATACTGTCCCTCTGGATATTTTCATCCCTGATTTCTGCAATATATTCATTAAATATTGAGTTTTGACTTCCTATAATGTGTACCATAGAGAAACTGTTGATTTGTAGAATTAGCAATTAAACTATTTTCAATTATCACAATCTTGTCAGCAATTATATCTTTTTACTGACCCACCTGACAATGCGTGACAATTTATTTTTTTTCAGTTGTAAATATACGCAATCTTTTGCTCCGAAATTTTTATAAAAACGGGCAACGCTTTCTACAGATGAACCACCAAAATCAAGCATATTAGGGGTTCCTGCATATTTACGAATAAAAAAATCAAACAAAAAGTGCATAGCACCATTACTTTTGCCGGAACTTGTTACTCCTCCTTTTAAATATACAAAACGATTTTTATTTTTCATAAGAAAAGCAGCGGCACACAAATGATTTTCCGTATTATATACAGCAAATGATTCGGCTTTGTTTTGCTCAACTATTGTATTCATTAAATGAAGCAATGTCTTATAGTTTTCTGCTTTAATTGTTGTTAATTCATCTCCTTTCGTTTTCCTAAACAGGTTTACAATTAGCTCGGGATAAATATTTGTTTCTATTCTGAATCCAGCTTTGTCCGCTTTTTTTATATTCCGTTTAGCATTATCGGAATAGCCTTTATATATAATTTCATAGGAGGATTCTAAATTCAGCAACTGGTAATTGCGTTCTGTTTTTACAAAACCGGTTAAATCATATTTATGTGTATTGTATATACAAAAATCAATGTATTTATATTTTTCAGGAATCGACTTTAAAAACTCTTGGGGCAAACTGGTATTCAGATCATTTTGAGCGAATGCACCAAAATAGCGTGTAAAAAAGGGTTGGTATAAATAGTTAATCCCATATTTTGATTTTGTTGCTAATGGAAATACGGCTTCATAATCATTCAGAATAAGTGCCGACCAATTTCTGCAAACAGCATCCAAATACCAGGAATAAACAAAAATGCAAGCATTGGGACTTTTGTCAATAAAAGAATCCCATTTTTTTTTGTCAATATTTTTATATTCAACGAAACGAATCATTTAATTTTTACCCGTTGCTCATCCTACAATAATCCTCCGTTCAAATCTATGCATGAACCTGTAAGATAAGGGGTCTGACGTATATATTCAAGGGTTTTATAGATGACTGAAGGATCTCCAAACTCTTTCAGTGCAATTTTTTCTTTAATTTTTTCCTGCAATTCCTGTGGTATTGTATTTATCATGCCTACCTTAAAATAACCAAGGTTGATATTATTAATAGTAATACCTTTCTGAGCATTTTCAAGAGCAATACTTTTAATCATAGCATTAATACCTGATTTAGAAGCAGCATACGCACTGGTACCCATAACACCAATATGGGATACAACCGATGAAAGGTTAATAATACGTCCGAAATTTTGATTACGCATTAATGGGAGAAGTGCTCGTATCATATAAAATGTACCGTTCAAATTCACATTAATAACCTGTGCCCAATCATTCACATTAGCTGTGTGAGCAAATGAATTGTAGCTTATTCCGGCACAATTAATAAGAGTAATGTTTTTATGTTCGGCAACCACTTCTTTTGCAAATTGCTCCACCTGGGCACTATCTGTTATATCCAGCTGGTAAATGTTATTGAGTGTATCTTTTGGCTTGTTTAAATAATAAGTACCAATTACATTTTCTTTAGTTTGGCAATATGCCTTGTATAAAAAATTCCCAAGACCTCCCGTAATACCTGTAATTATTACCATTTGATTAATCTATAAATTGAGCAGTATAAGTAGTAAAGTTATTGTTTTCCTTATTCTGTTCAACAAACTCCTCCAACTTTTGAATAGAATAACGTGATAAAGCTTTCGGATGTCCAATCACCACCATATTTTCAGCATTTTTTTTCTGTAAATCTCTTAAAACTTTTTGTAATAGTTGTGCATTATAGCCATCTATTGAAACAGGATTATTTGTAAACCTTGTCAACAACTTCTTCCTATAACCAGGAGCAGGCATTGCTTTACCATCGCCCAGAGGTTTATGTAAATAGGGATTTTTGCGGCCTAATAAAAACAATTTCCAGAAAAACAGAGGAGAATTTTCTATTGAACTGATAGGCAATTCAGTAAAATATCCGTTTTTATTCTCCTTTGCCGGATCGCTTTCAAACTTATAAATAGTCTTATCCGGGGCCGTTCGGAAATCATATTCATAGTTTTCTGATACATAAAAACCATTTCTGAAAACACTGCTATCCAGTGTAATATTGTTCTGCTGAAAAACCTTCTTTAATTTGTCGAAAGGTTGCAAACACCAGCCACCGGCACGAAAAGCAAAGACTGTTTTATTGGTTAACACTGTTAAAACTTGTTTATACCGATATACAATATCAGTAATTTCATTTTCATTAAAATCAGCCAACTTATATCGTTTTACATCAATTATCCAGCGTTCTCCGTTAAAATAGCTGTCTTCCCAATGCGGATGAATATGTAACTGAATATCATGTCCTGTATTGGCCAGATATTTTAACTGTTTGGTTATTGCAATATAATCTTTTTCCAATTGAGGATATTTTTTTCTGTATTCGTCCAGCTTTAAAATAAAACCACAATCTACAAAAAATGAAAAACGAACCTTATGTTTTTCTGCAATACGAATCAATTCAGAGGTTGGATAAATAATACATTTTTCTACCGTACCATGGTTTTCACCAAAATAGATCTCATAATCGAGTGTGATGTATATGTTCACGCTTACAGATAATAAATTGTTACAAATCTACGAAACAACCAATTTATTTTTTCTTTTGTCCGGCAATGGAATTATTCTCCATAAGGGGTATACATACATATACCTTTTTCAGTATAATTTTTTATCATTACTTCCAGCATTTGCTGCGCATCAATTAACATTGTTTTTGCTTCGCCCACCCAACCATTTACCAGAACACCTTCTTTTTCAAACATTGGTTTCAGGGCATCGCAATTGCGTTTTGCAGAGTACTCGGGATTATGAACTTTTGTTCTCATCACAGAAACCTTTTTTTCTGCATCTACCATTTTTATTTCAAATATTTTCGAGTCGTATACGGGGTATTTGAAATCTACAGCATCTTCCAGCGTGTGAAGATTAACACAGGCACCATTCAGTGTAGTTCCCAACATGAGAATTTTACCACGTTTTTCACATAATTTTCTGAATGGCGAGAATTCGTTATATGGGGTTAGTTGTCCAAAGTGGGAATTGGTATAAAATTCTGCCAGTGGCCCTTTTGCACATACAGAATCGGTAGGATGAAAACTTCGATATACTCCATCTAATTTCCGGAAATATTCAGTAATAATACCCATTTGTGAAGGAGTATTTTTTATATCAAAAAAGGGATGTTCCTCTAAGTATGTTTTATTTCTTCCTGCAGCAGGAAAAGCAGGAAAAAGTAAAGTGCCGGTTTCTCCAACTACATCAAATAATGCATCTACAACAGTTTTGGTACCACCTTCTACAAATCCTATTTTACTCAGGCTGCTATGTGTTAATATCGAATCACCTTCGCGTATTCCTATATTTTTAAGGTCATCTATCAACCTTTCTTTGGAAATCCCCGATTTATTCTGTTGCTGGAGTTGTAATTGCTTTTTACGTTGATTTTTTTTTATTTGTTTAGCCCATTCCAAGGCAAATTCAGGAGCATATTTTAAAATCAGTTGTTTAATCATAATTACAAGTTTTGCTCATTCTTTTGCATAATTTACCATTTCTTCATATACCTCTTTCCAGCCTGCCCAAAGTTTCAGACCGTTAAGTGTATCATTATGCCAAAGACTAATAAACTGGCCATTTACAGCTTTTACTTCATCAATCAATGGTCTTATTTTTTGCATGGCCTCTTCAGGAAGCACATTCATGTAATATTTCAGCGTGCCTTCCATTACTGCAAAGGGGTGAATTTTCAATTTGGTTTCCAGCTCCATATCCAAGTCATAAAAATTAAAAGCTGTACATATACTTGCCCTAAACCCCACCTGTGAAGCAAACCCCATGGTGTAATCATCTGTAATATCCAAATCAATCAGATTGCGATACGTTTCGGGTAATGTTAATTTTAAGAAATGTTGACGACTTTTTGTAATATCACGATGCAACACTTTTGATAAGCGTTCCACTTCCTTCTTTAATTGTTCCCTGCTTTTATTTGAGCCATAAGAAGGGTGTATCCCCACCTGTGCATAATCACCAAGCATCTTTATGAGGGATTGAAATTTTTTACTTTCTATCGGTAAATTTTTATCATTTACACCATAATCTCCAAGCAGAAAAAAGTAAATCGTTTTTAAACGATGCTTTTTTATTATTTCTAATTGAAAATTATAAGTGTCATACGGATCTTTTTGCAAGCCGAGCAACACCTTTGTTCGTTCTGCCATTTCAAACAAATTCAGCTTAGACAATGACTTTAAGTAACCTCCGATGCTTCGTGTAAACCCCTTTTCCCTATATGCATACGCATTATCTATGTCGATTGTGGAAATAAATTCATATTTTCTTTCAGGAAACACGATTTGAGGATATTTTTTCTGAATCAGTTCTTTAATCCAAAGTATCCAGATATTTACCACGGGTTTATCCAGAAAACCATTCATATATGCAAGGCTGTCTTCGGCAATAAAACGGTCATGTTCATCACGTATATGGGGCAAGTACTCTTCATAACGACTTACTAAGTAGAAACTGGCAGCAAATACATCAAAAGGCAATGCAGAAGCTTTTCCTGTAGCATAGAATACTTTATTATTGTTGTAATCAAATACTGAAATATTTTGTTCGGTGATACCTGTCTCAAATAATAAATTACGTGATACAAAAAATAATTCATCACTTAAGGGGTTATTTGTATAGCTTAGTTTAACACCCTTGTGTTTCCTAAAATATTCTGAATCTGTTGTTAACTCAATATTAACACCCAATACATCAGTAAATATTAAATTTAAAATGTACTTTAAGCGATGAGTGATTTTATGGGAGTAAATAAGTAACAAATTGTTTTAATATTGGTTAATCAGTGAACATATTTTAATATTTCTCCACAAATAAACTCAGCCGCTTTCCCATCTCCAAACAAAGCCGGAAAGTATAAGTCTTTTACCGTTATGAAATGGGTATATGCTTCTTTAATTTTTACTTCATCTGCATCAGTAATACGTGCAGCACCACAATTAATGAGTTCAATCCATTCGGTTTCTGAACGTAAAATAATACATGGTTTTTGAAAGAAGAAAGCCTCTTTTTGAACACCCCCTGAATCAGTTATCACCAGTGATGCATTTTTTTCAAGAGCGATTATTTCTAAGAATGAAACCGGTGGAATAATTAGTATATATTCATTCGACTTAATTTTATTGTATAATTCAGGAGAAAGATTTACGGGCAATAATTTGGCTGTTCGCGGATGTAATGGTAAAATTATTTTTATTTTGTTTTCTGTTGCTATTGTATTAAGCACATTAAATAAAGCGTTTAAGCGTATAGGGTCATCCGTATTATTGTTTCTATGAATAGTTGCAAGAACAAACTTACCCGTTTGTAAAGCATATTCTTTTAAAACAGAGGTTTTTTGTTCTGCAATGCTGGAGAAATAAAGGCTGTTATCATACATTATGTCGCCACAGTGATAAATTTTAGGATTATTAAATGAGTATGGGGGTAAAGTATTTTCTTCAAATCCTTCTTTTACCAGGTTATCATACCCCGCTTTTGTAGGAGAAAACAATAAGGTTGAAACATGGTCGCACATGATACGATTGATTTCTTCCGGCATTGATTTGTTAAAGGATCGCAATCCTGCTTCAATGTGTATAACCGGAACCTGTATCTTAGATGCAGCTATTGCCCCGGCAAGAGTGGAGTTTGTATCTCCATACAGAACAATTGCATTAGGTTTTTCCTTCAATAAGATTTCTTCAATTCCGCTAATCATAGAGGCTGTTTGTTTTCCATGGCTGCCGGAACCTGTATTTAAATTATAATCAGGGGTTGGGATTTGCAGCTCATCAAAAAAAACCTGAGACATATTTTCATCATAATGCTGGCCGGTATGAACAATAATCTCCTTTATTTCGTTATTAAACTTATCTTTAACAGCCCTGCTGAGCGCAGCAGCTTTTATAATTTGTGGTCGGGCACCTATAATGGTTAATAGCTTAATCATGATGGTAAAGATAGAATTTTTAGGGTTTAGATTTAAAAATTAAGCCCGGTATCCGTTACATTTGTATTTGATTTTTAAATAGACGTGCAAATGACAAAAAGGTTATTTGTTTTATTTGTTACAATTATTGTGTCTGGCTTTGTAAAGGCGCAAGTATTTTTGTATGAAAGCTTTGAAGAAACAAGTTTTCCACCAACAGGCTGGACAATTATAAACAGCGGTGCCGGAAACAACTGGATACAAAATACCACATCAACTTACGCCTCATCAGGAAGCAAATCTATGATGTATGCTTTTACCAGCTCTGCCCCTGCAGCAACATGGGCATTTACACCAGCCATTCAATTAGATTCTGCCGATTCTGTAATCATCACGTTCGACCAACGGGTAGGTCTTGCCATTTATGCCGAAGCAATGAAACTTACCGTGGGCAATGCACAAAATGTGGCATCACAAACTGCTATTCTCTATAATGATAATAACTTAACCAATACTTCCTTTCTCCAACGTTCAGCAACCTATATTGCTGCTGCTTCAGGCATATACTATTTTGCTTTCAACTGCTATTCGCCAGCAGACAGGTATAAACTCTACATAGATAATATCCGGATTGAAAAACCCATGGCAAAAAATGCCGGTCTCGTCTCTTTAACTATACCCGAATCCGGTTGTTCATTTGATTCATTAGAGACTATTGATATTGGTATTAAAAATACAGGAACAGATACTATAAGTAATTTTCAGGTAAATTATTCCATTAATGGTTCTGTGGCAATTACAGAAACTATTTCATCTGCCATTGCCCCTGAAACTACTTTATCCTATACGTTTACCACACAGGCAGACCTCACAGCACCTGGTATATATACAATTAAAGCATATACAAGTCTTTCCGGTGATGGCGATCCATATAATGATACCCTCACAGAAACAACAGAACATATTGAGGGGGGAGTGTTTATAAAATCATCTGTTGAAGAAGTAATTATTCCTGACAATTCAACTTCAGGAGCATACTCTTCAATTTCTTTTTGCGGTTTACCAGCTGTTATGGATGGAACAACAGTTGGGATAGACTATCTTAAAATTGATAGTATTAATCATAGCTGGATATCAGACCTCACTATTTACCTGCTATCACCGGCTAATGATAACCTAATGATTTCTGCTGGAAATGGTGGCGGTGGTACCAATATTGTTAATGTTACTTTTATTGACACTGCCGCAACAAATGTTGGTTCAATAAGTACAAATGGCATTTCGTCAGGTTATTATCATATTGAAAGTACAGCAGGATTGGCAGCTTTTAATACAGGACAAAATCCCAACGGCACATGGAAATTAAAGGTTGTGGATAACGCTACGGGAGATTTTGGGAAGATATGTAGATGGACACTGGCTTTTAAAGGCGCGACAGCAATTAACGAAGATAGTGTAGGAGAGTCCAGCCTGTCAGTATATCCGAATCCAACAGATGAAAACATTACAATATACTTCAAAGATCACACCGGCACGTTAAATATAAAACTATTAAATAGTTCCGGGCAACTGATTTATAATGATGTTGTTAAACGACAAGGTGGTTATATATCAGAATTGTCCCTAAAAAAATACGGAAAAGGAATTTATTTTTTGCAGGCAGTCACAGAAAACCGGGTTCTGACTAAAAAGATTGTTGTTTATTAATTCTCTACAGCCTTTACTCCCGGTAAGCTGCCGCTTTCAATATATTCCAATAAAGCACCTCCACCGGTAGATACATAACTAACTTCATTAGCGAGGTTGTATTTATTGATAGCAGCAACAGAATCACCACCACCAATTAATGAATAAGCGCCTTTTTTGGTTGCAGCAACAATAGCATCAGAAACAGCTTTAGTGCCATGCTCAAAATTGTTCATTTCAAATACGCCCATTGGCCCATTCCATAAGATAGTTTTGGAGTTGGAAATGGTTTTTTCAAATTCCGATTCTGTTAAAGGCCCAATATCCAAGCCCATATAACCATCCGGAATAGTTTTTATATCCACAGTTTTTTTATTGGCATCATTCGAAAAAGCATCAGCAACCACTGTATCCATAGGAATATAAATAGCAACCCCTTTTTCTTTAGCATCTTTCAATACTTTCAAAGCCACATCCAGCTTATCATCTTCCACAAGTGAGCTTCCCACCTTACCTCCTAAAGCTTTTACAAAAGTGTAAGCCATTCCTCCGCCAATAATCAGGTTATCTATTTTATCCATCAATTTGTCAATAATGAGAATCTTCCCGGAAACCTTTGCGCCACCGAGTATTGCTGTAAATGGTTTTTCTGCTTTGTTCATTACTTTATTGATGCTTGCAATCTCATTGGCCATCACATAACCAAATACTTTATCGTTTGGGAAAAATTTTGCAATAACTGCTGTTGAGGCATGAGCACGGTGTGCTGTGCCAAAAGCATCATTCACATATACATCGCCCAAAGAAGCTAACTCTTTGGCAAAAGATTCTGTTCCCGCAGTTTCCTGCTTATAAAAACGGAGGTTTTCTAACAATAATACTTCGCCAGATTGAAGTTTCTTAGCACCATTTTTTGCATCTTCTCCAATACAGTCATTGGCAAATAATACCGGCCTGTTTAGCAAACTGCTCAGATGGTTAACAATATGTTTAAGAGAGTATTTTTCTTCGGGTATATCTTTAGGTCTGCCCAAGTGCGACATAAGAATTACAGCACCACCGTCTGCTATAATTTTATTAATAGTAGGTATTGCTGCCCGGATTCGGGTATCGTCTGTTATTGTGTATTTACTACCCAGCGGAACATTAAAATCAACACGAACCAGAGCCTTTTTGCCTTTAAAATTATAATTGTCAACAGTTTTCATAATACTACGAATTACGAATTAGAGCAAATAACGAATAGTAAGTATATTATTCGGAGGAAAATTTTAAGCATCAACTGTTGAATATTTAAGCATATAAGAACATGCTATATCAACCATATCGGCAGAGCCAATAAATAATGGGGTGCGCTGATGCAGCTCTTTTATATCCATATCCAGAATGCGGTGAAAACCATCTGTAGCTTTGCCTCCCGCTTGTTCTATTATAAATGCCAATGGATTACCCTCATATAATATGCGCAATTTTCCTTTTGGAGATTTGAAGGTGGTTGGATAGATATAAATTCCGCCTGTAATCAGGTTACGGTGAACGTCTGCCACACATGAACCGATATAACGTGAAGAATATGGGCGGCTGGTTGAATCATCTTCTTCCTGGCAATATTTGATGTATTTTTTTACTCCATCCGGAAAATGTACATAATTTCCTTCATTAATAGAGTATGTATGAGCGATTTTAGGTGTCTGCATGTTGGGGTGCGACAAACAAAACTCTCCGATAGAAGGGTCTAACGTGAAACCATTAACACCTCTGCCAGTAGTATACACCATCATACAGGAAGAACCGTAAATTACATATCCGGCAGCTACCTGCTCCGTACCCCGCTGAAAGAAATCCTCCTGGGTTCCTGGCCCAGACAGAGACGTTCTGCGATAGATAGAAAAAATAGTTCCTACCGAAACATTTACATCAATATTAGAGGAACCATCTAATGGGTCTATTGCAACAACATACTTGGCATTCTTTGACATTTCATTGTTCACTATAATAATATCCTCATTTTCCTCTGATGCTATAGCACAGCATTCACCACCAACACTTAATGCAGCAATAAATTGATTATTGGCAAATACATCTAATTTTTTTACATTTTCCCCCTGAACGTTCATTTCACCGGCATCGCCTAATATATCGGCTAAACCTGCTTTATTTACTTCGCGGTTTACAATTTTGGCTGCAATGCCAATGTCACGTAAAAGTCTTGACAGTTCCCCTTTAGAATAAGGGAAGTCGGCCTGCTTCTCAATAATAAATTGTCCTAATGTTTTTACCCTGCTCATTGTTTTAAATTTTTGAGTTCACACAAATATCGTAATTTTTTTGGATTAATGAAAGAGTAGATTTTCATGATATAATTTGGTATTTAAATATCTTTGTTGCGACATTATACTTCGGTTGAATGAGTTTGCGATAGTTAGACAAGCTCACTAACCATTGCAAACTCATTTGCTCAGTATAAATTAAATAATTAAACAATCAGGCAGTTGGCAATTTTCCATAGTGGTTCTTATACTAATTGATTACTGCAAAGATTGTTAAACTATACAATAGATAATGAAAGTATTTAAATTCGGTGGAGCATCAGTAAAAGATGCAGAAGCCGTAAAAAATGTAGCGACCATCTTAAAACAATACCCTGATGAGCGCATTATAGTGGTGGTATCAGCAATGGGAAAAACAACCAATGCGCTGGAACAATTAACGAATGCTTTTTTTTATCACAATAAGAATGTAGAAACACTTCTCAATGAAATAAAAAAATATCATTTTGATATTATTGAACAGTTGTTTCCCGATAAAAATCATCCGATTTACAATGATGTCAATAATGCTTTTATTGAGCTGGATTGGGCAATAGAAGGCGAGCCTACACATAGTTATGATCATGAGTACGATCAAATTGTTAGTATTGGTGAGCTTATTTCCACAAAAATTGTTTCTGCGTGCCTGAGTGAAGCAGGAATTGCCAATAAATGGCAGGATGCACGCGACTTTATTCAAACTGACAATACCCATCGTGAAGGAAAAATAAACTGGGAGCTTACACAACAACTTGTAAACCACTCCACCTCACCCCTTTCCCCTCTCCACATGGAGAGGGGAAAGATGGAAAAAATTATTGTTACTCAGGGATTTATTGGGGGGACTTCGGAAAATTTCACTACTACTTTAGGACGTGAAGGTTCAGATTATACAGCCGCTATCATTGCATATACAATGAATGCTGAAAGTGTAACCATCTGGAAAGATGTTCCGGGTGTTTTGAATGCCGACCCCAAGTGGTTTGAAAAAACGCAAAAACTGGAGCAGATTTCCTACCAGGATGCTATAGAGCTGGCATATTATGGTGCTACGGTGATTCATCCCAAGACGATTAAGCCGCTTCAAAACAAGAAAATTCCATTGTATGTAAAATCTTTTATTAATCCTGAAGAAGCGGGAACGGTTATTAATGATGTTCAATCTTCATTGCCCGTGCCTTGTTTTATTTTTAAGATAAACCAGGTCTTAGCTTCTATTTCTCCTAAGGATTTTTCATTTATTGTTGAAGAGAATCTCAGTGATATTTTTAAACTATTTGCTGAAAGGCATATAAAAATAAATATGATGCAAAATTCAGCCATCAGTTTTTCACTTTGTATTGATAACGATCCGTACAAACTGCCAGAATTAATAAAAACACTTCAAAAAGATTACAGAGTTCTTTATAATGAACAACTGGAACTAATCACCATACGCTATTATGATCAGGCAACCATTGACCGGGTGACTGCCAATAAAAAAATATTACTTGAGGTAAAAAGCAGGTATACAGCTCAAATGGTGGTGAAACCAGCATCATTTATGTAACCCTTTAAAAATTTAAGATATGAAAAGTAGTATTCTGGTAATAATTTTTATAATAGAAGGAACTTTAGTTAACCTATTATATTCTCAAACTGCAAGTGCTTATTCTACGAGCGGTAATTATAAATATTGCGACCGTGATTTTAATGGTGCAATAAGTGATTTTTCTAAAGCGATCGAATTGAATCCTGGGATTGATACCTTATATAATAGAAGGGGAGCTGCATATTCCGAAATACGAGATTATAACAGGGCAATTGACGATTTCACAAAAGCAATTGAACTTAATCCAAAGCAAGGTGATTTTTTTTACAATCGAGGATTGATGTATACCAATATAGGAAGTTACAAAAAGGCAATTGCTGATTTTTCCGAAGCTATAGACCTAAACTCCAGAGATGCTTCATCCTATAATGAAAGAGGATGCGTGTACGATGACCTGAAAAAGTATAAAAAGGCGATTGCAGATATTTCTATGGCAATAGAATTTGAACCTAAAAATTGTGATTATTTATATAACAGGGGTCTTGTATATAACCATTATAAACGTCATAAAATGGCAATTGCTGATTTCTCCCATGCTATAGAATTAGACCCTAAAAATGCCGACTATTATAATGATAGAGGAATTGCTTACAATTTGAGCACACTGGGCGACACCATTAAGGTTATTTCCGATTTTTCTACTGCTATTAAGCTGAATCCTAATGATTATAAGGCCTATTTCAACCGAGGATTAATATATGAATCTCAAAAAAAACAGGAGAAAGCCATGCAGGATTATTCCAAAGTTGTGGAATTAGAGCCTATTGAAGCAGAGGTTAATCAAACATTAGGAGATGTTTATTATCGTTTGAAAGAGTATGAAAAAGCCTGTAACAGTTATAACCGGGCTTCAAACCTTGGTAGTAAAAACGCCAGAAAAAAAGTAACTAAGCACTGTAGATAAGTTACGTTTTATACTTCGCTCAGTATAATTACAGTCATCACTTAACAGGCACAAACAATGCTTTTAGTTCGGTGGCTTGTTCCGGTTTCATTTTACCGGCCAGGATAAGGCTTAGCTGCCTTCTGCGTAAAGCGCTATCATAACGCAATTTCTCTTCTTCCGTTTCAGGAATTAATTCGGGTACAGGTAGTGGAGAACCGTTTTGATCAATTGCAACAAAAGTATAAATAGCTTCATTACATTTTATTTTTTCTCCGCTTACGCGATCTTCTACCCATACGTCAATAAATACTTCCATTGAGGAGGTGAATGCCCTGGATACTTTTGCCTGCAATGTTACTATGCTTGCATGAGCAATAGGATTGTTAAAAGACACGTTGTTCACTGCCGCTGTTACCACCACACGCTTACAATGCCTGTGGGCTGATATAGATGCAACAATATCCATCCATTGCAATAACATTCCACCAAATAAATTACCCATTATGTTGGTGTCATTGGGCAACACTATTTGTGTTTGTACCGCCAATGACTCTTTAGCTGTTTTAGCTTTCATTCTTCAAATTTTTTTTTCAAAGATACAGAAATTGAACTCATTATTTTATGGATATTTTATCATATTGATTTGTAACTTCGTTCAAAAATATTGCTATGGAAAATTTACACGGCTATTTAAAAGCCTTACATATTATTTTTATTGTAACCTGGTTTGCCGGCCTGTTTTATATTGTTCGTTTATTCATTTACCATACTGAAGCAGAAACAAAACCAGAGCCGGAAAAAAGCATTTTACAGAATCAATATAAAATAATGGAAAAACGTTTATGGTATGGTATTACATGGCCTTCTATGATTATTACCCTTATTTTAGGAAGTTGGATGCTTTGGGAAAATTCTGCGTTTCTTTATCAGGCTTACTTTGTTTTAAAATTATGCTTTGTTGGTGGGCTGGTATTATATCACATTCAATGTCATGTCATATTTAAGCAATTACAAAACAACATAATAAAACACACCTCATTCAAACTACGTTTATGGAATGAACTGGCAACATTATTTTTGGTTGCCATTGTTTTTTTAATTGTGTTAAAAAGCAATTCCGGATTTATATGGGGGACGCTTGGATTGGTGGTATTTGCCGTTACTTTAATGCTGGCAGTAAAAATTTATAAAAGAAATAGAGAACGAAAAGAAAAATGATTGACATTTTTTTATCCCCCTTAATCCCCCTTTTCAATGGGGAATTTATACTGTGCACGGGATAAATTTCCGCATTGTTATATTTCAAAATGGCCAACCCAGATACTTCGACAAGCTCAGTATGACTGGCACACGGGTCACTCTGAGCTTGTCGAAGAGTGTGGGCTGGATTGCGGAAATTTATCCCGTTTAATGTATAGTTTTGTCTAAAGAGTATTTTTTTAGATAAGAAAAGATGGAATGAAGCAAAAAATAAATGCTATTGGGATTAATTAATCACAGCCATTTTTTTCTTTTGAAATAATATAACAATAAACTTATTGTGATAATGATGGCAGCCCAGGTTAATGGATATCCCCATTTTGAGTGAAGCTCCGGCATTTCATCAAAGTTCATCCCGTATACACCAACTATAAAAGTTACCGGCACAAAGATGGTAGTAATGATTGTTAATACTTTCATTACTTCATTCATCCGGTTACTTACACTTGACAAATAAATATCCATCATACCAGAAAGCAGGTCGCGAAATGTTTCTACAGTATCAATCACACGAACTGCATGGTCATGTAAATCGCGCAAATAAATATCCGTGCTGGGTTTAATCAGTTCCGTTTCACTACGTTCTATATTATTGATCAATTCCCGCATAGGCCATACAGCTTTTCGTAGAAAAATCATCTCCCGTTTCATTTGATGAATATGCTTAAGAATATCTTTAGACGGCTCATCCGTTACTTCTTCTTCCAGCAATTCTATTTTGTCTCCTATTTTTTCAAGAATATTAAAATAACAATCAACTACGGCATCTAATAAAGCATAAGCCAGGTAATCTGCTCCCATTCTGCGAACACGGCCTTTACCTTGCCTCAGTCGCGTTCTTATCATATCAAAAGCATCGCCACCATGTATTTCCTGAAATGAAATAACCAACCCATCCATCAACACAACGGTCAATTGTTCGGAATGTAGTTCTTTATCATAATAGATCATTTTCATAATTGCCACTACATAGCTGTCATAATCTTCAAACTTGGCGCGTTGGCTGGGGTTTACAATATCCTCCAATGTAAGAGGATGAATATTAAAACGTTTACCAATATCTTCAATCAAGTCTACTTTATGTATCCCGTCTATATTTATCCACCTTATGGTGTTAGGTATAAAACAATCTAAACATTCAGAAAGTTTATAGAAATCTTTTTCAACAAAGGTTGACTCATTGTATTGAATGAGGGTAATCTTTACTTTTTCCTCTGTATCTTTTCCCTGATATACAATTGTTCCGGGAGGAGCTCCTGTTTTATCCTGTACAATTTCCATACTTAAATTTTTATTCGTTAATTTTCTTGTGGCTGACTTTATTACCTTCCAACACAATTACAATCTCGCCTTTTATTGTTTTATTTTTGAAATAATCAAGTACATCTTGTAGGCTGCCTCGCTTAGTTTCTTCAAATATTTTGGTAAGCTCCCGTGATACGGATACTTTTCGTTCAGCACCAAAAAACTCAATAAATTCCTCCAATATCTTAATTAATCTGTATGGTGATTCATAAAAAATCATTGTGCGCTCTTCATCTTGTAATGATTTTATTTTTGTCTGACGGCCTTTCTTCTGAGGTAAAAAACCTTCAAAACAAAAAGTATCGCAAGGCAAACCAGAATTTACTAATGCCGGAACAAATGCCGTTGGGCCAGGCAAACACTCCACTTCTATATCTTGTTTAATACATTCTCTTACAAGAAAAAACCCGGGATCAGAAATAGCAGGAGTGCCGGCATCCGTGATTAAAGCAACACTTTCACCATTTGCAATACGTTCAGCAATCATTGCTGCTGTTTTGTGTTCATTATGCTGATGATGAGAAAACATTTTTTTGTTAATATTTAAATGTTTTAATAAAATCCCCGATTTACGGGTATCTTCCGCTATTATTAAATCTACCTCCTTTAATACACGTATTGCCCTAAGTGTTATATCTTCAAGGTTTCCGATGGGTGTAGGTACTATGTATAGTTTCATTTTAATTACAGTTAATAATTCCCCCTTGAAAAGGGGGAGTTTGTTTCCGTTACTTTTTAGGGTTGCTGCAAACTATTAGTAAACTTAATTATGAGGTTATATACATTCTCGAACTCTTTCAAAGGCAGTGTTTCCGGTCTGTCATAAACATCATGATACGCTTTTATACCACCCATAGTATAAATAAAGAATGCTTTTACACCCTTTTCGGAAAAATAATAATGGTCGCTGTTGGCAGCTTTTCCGCGTATTTTAATTTCTTTAAGATAATTGTTTTGTGCATTTATTGCTACAAGAGTATCGAACTCTTTTTTAAAAACCGAACCATTTACTACGGTAATACCCTCTTCACCGGTTCCCAGCAAATCCATATTAAATACGAAACAAGTATTTCTAAGAGGTATTATCGGGTTTTCGGTATAATATTTTGACCCCAGCAGGCCTACCTCCTCACCTGCAAAAGCTATAAAAGCAATAGAATATTTAGGTTTATTCCCAGGCATTGCATAATAATTTGCCAGGTTAAGCAACATTGCACAACCGCTGGCATTATCATTAGCTCCAGGGAAATAAACATTTTTACCCATTTTCCCTAAATGGTCGTAATGTGCAGAAAATATTATAAAAGAATCAGGGAACTCTGTCCCCTTCACATATCCAATAACATTTTGAGTAGTATGATTGGGTATAAATTCATTCTCAATAACAATTGCGCCATGGCCTTTCATAGTATACAAGAAGCTGTCGGCAAGCACCTGTATTTTTACACATTTCTCAACACTTTGAGACATACGCCAGATAAGTTTTATTACCACTTCAATCACATTTGTTCCAAAATACCCTTCTTTGACTTTTTTAAAATATTCTAATTTTAGTTTATTTGTTACTCCACGGTCATCTACAATTACAAAAACATCTTTGGATTTTATTTTCTTTCTGAATTTTTCAAATTTTTTTGATGATGTAGTATATGTTGAATCAAAAACAATAGTAGAAAAGCTGCTATTTATTGCTGGTGAAGAAGATGCAACCAAAAAGTTTTTGCCGGCAATTCCTTTAAAGGACAGTGTTTTTTTACCACTACAAAAATTGCAGTTAAAACTAATTTCTCCGGGAAAAGTATTTATTGGAAAACGAAACTGCTGATAATAATCGTCTCCAAATGTTTGCAGCGACAATTTCTGAAATTCGCCTTTTATATATTCAGCCGCAATCTTATCTCCATCATTTACGTATCCTCTTCCATGCATTCCGGGGGAAGCAAGCGTATCTACTATTTTTTTGGCATACAGATAAACTGAACGGCCAATTTCTTGTGGAAAAGCAGTTGCAATTACACCATAAGAAAACAAAAAAACAAAACACAGCTTCTTTAAAAATTTCATTAATCTGCTCCTGTAAATCTTATAAAAATCTACTTTTTACCAAATCTGATAAGCGTTTTACTATAGCACTGTTCTCTTTCCAATGATACAGTTTTTGAATATCTTCCAAATATAAAAGCGATGGTTCCAAAGTTTCACAGGTATTTAATTGCTGAATAGCTTCTTCATATTTTTCTCCGCTACCTTCAAACAATTCGCTTATATATTGAAACTTGTCATTAATCCCTATCCCTGATTTTAAATCAACCAATGTAGTTTTTGGAGAGTTACTTAATTTTTTATCTTCCGTTATTTCAGGAATTACATTGCTTTTATCAATGATTGATGTGAGTAAATCTTCAGTCAAATCATCAATTACAGAAACTTCAACAGTTAAGGATTGTTGTTCTGGTTTCTCTTGGTTTTCTATATTAGAAAAGTGTTTTTCAACAATTTTCTCCGACTCATCCTTTAATATATTATTTTGAGTTGGTGTTGTAACAGAAGCATTTTCAATCAATTGGGCATTTGATTGATTTTCATTTGTTGTAACGCCAATTGTATTCAAATAATTGAGTATGACAACCTTTTTATAGAAATTTTCAACGCTATTAAGTACATTTTCCAACTCTGTTTTAGGAATATGTTCCTGTTTTTCGAAATCGTAAAAACGTTCTTTAAGCACGTTTATTAAATCGACTATCTCTTTTTTTAGACCGATTGTATTCATGATATTTATTTTAACAGAGTGGATTTTTCAAAACGCTTTTTTGATTAGCTTTGTTGTATACTAACGAACAATAAAAATACACTAAAAATGCCAAATCGATAATTTATTATACCGAAACAATTTAGATTTCCGAAAATTTAAAATCCCGCACGTGCGGGATTCGGCATAACTGAGAGTACGTTATCTTTACATTCGTAAATCTAACTGATCTCGGTATAGTTCAGAAAAATATAATCATTTTATTTTCAAATGTTTTTAGAAAGTAACATTCATCCACAGCATCCTAAGGGCTCAATAGAGGTTATTTGTGGATCGATGTTTTCCGGAAAAACAGAAGAACTTATAAGGAGACTAAAACGCGCCCAATTTGCCAGACAAAAGGTAGAAATTTTTAAACCAGCTATTGACACTCGTTATGACGATGTTAAAGTTGTTTCCCACAATAGCAATTCTATTCATTCTACTCCGGTTCCTTCTTCAGGAAATATTTTATTGCTTGCCAATGATGTGCAGGTAGTAGGCGTTGACGAAGCGCAATTTTTTGACGATGGCTTAATAGAGGTTTGTAACAAACTTGCCGATAGCGGAATACGGGTAATTGTTGCCGGACTCGACATGGATTATTTGGGCAAGCCATTCGGCCCAATACCGGCATTATTAGCTATTGCAGAACATGTCACTAAAGTACATGCAATATGTATGCGTTGCGGCAGCATTGCCAATTACTCTCACCGCATCACAGATGAATCTACATTGGTACTACTCGGAGAAACCAATAATTATGAACCGCTTTGCAGGGATTGCTACTGCAGTGTAAAAAGTTAGCGTATGAATTATACGGTTGATAAGATTTTTTGTATAATTAAAGCTACAATCATAGGTAACGGAAACAAGAATGCCGGTATTAAAAATTTATTGATTGATAGCCGTAAGCTGAGTAATGCTGAAACGTCTTTATTCTTTGCTATAAAGGGCGAACGACACGATGGACATGCTTATCTGAATGAACTGTATGAAAAAGGTGTACGGAATTTTGTAGTTTCGGAATTACCCAAATATACTGAGCAATTAACGGATGCTAATTTTTTATTAGTTAATGATACATTAAAGGCACTACAAAAATTGGCAGCTTTTCACCGCAGCCAGTTTAAAATACCGGTTATTGGCATCACCGGAAGCAATGGGAAAACTATTGTGAAGGAATGGCTATACCAGCTCATGCGTGAAGATAAAAATATTGTGCGTAGTCCTAAAAGTTATAACTCACAAGTTGGTGTTCCTCTCTCTGTATGGCAAATTACGAAAGAAAACAACCTGGGAATTTTTGAAGCAGGCATCTCTCAGCTTCAGGAGATGGAATCGCTTGAGGCTGTTATACAACCTACAATTGGCCTTATAACAAACATTGGGCAGGCACACGATGAAAATTTTGAAAATCAAAAACAAAAGGTAAATGAAAAGTTAAAATTGTTTTTACATTCTGAACTTTTGATTTACTGTAAAGATTATTTATTAGTACACAATGAAATTACTGTAAATAAACAATTCCAGGGGTTGAGCGTTTTTTCCTGGTCGCGAAAAACACGTGCCGATTTATTAATCGGGCGTATTACAAAAAGCGCAACAGATACTGAGATACAGGGTGTATATAAAAATGATTTTATACGTATCACCATCCCTTTCACGGATGAAGCCGGTATTGAAAATGCAATACATTGCTGGGCAACTATGCTTTACTTAGGATATGAGAATCCGGTAATTATGGAGCGTATGCGTTTATTAAGCCCTATAGCCATGCGGTTAGAATTGAAAGAGGGTATCAATAATTGTTCAATTATTAATGACAGTTATAACTCCGACTTAGGTTCATTATCTATTGCACTGGATTTTTTAAATCAGCAAAAACAACATGCAAAAAAAACATTAGTACTTTCTGATATATTGCAAAGTGGCCGTAATGAAGAGATGCTTTATAAGGAGGTGGCTGAGTTAATTCATAAAAAAGGAGTATCGCGATTGATTGGTATTGGTGAAAGTATTTCAAGCCAAAAGCACCAGTTCAATATTGAGAAGGTATTTTATTCATCAACGGATGCGTTCTTAAAACAATACACTAATTCTTTCTTTCGCGATGAAACTGTTTTACTTAAAGGTGCACGCGCATTTGGTTTTGAAACCATCAGCAGAATTATTCAGCAGAAAGCGCATGAAACGGTTCTGGAAATTAACCTGAATGCCATAGTACATAACCTTAATTACTTTCGTTCCAAGATTAAGGCTGACACAAAAATAATGGCCATGGTAAAAGCCTTTTCTTATGGAAGCGGTAGTTTTGAAATAGCTAATATTCTTCAGTTTCATCGTGTTGATTATTTGGCAGTGGCCTATGCTGATGAAGGAATTGAATTGCGTAAAGCCGGAATAAGTATGCCTGTAATGGTAATGAATCCGGAAGAACAAAGTTATGAAGCAATGATTCAATATAATCTGGAACCCGAAATATACAGCTTCCGGGTTTTAAATTTATTTGAAGAAACACTGAAACGCAGTGAATACCTTCATGGGAAACCTATTCCTATTCATATAAAGCTAGATACCGGAATGCACCGGTTAGGGTTTGAACCTGCGGAAATCAATGAATTGATTGTACGTATTAAGAACAACAAAAATATTATCATAAAATCTGTTTTTTCACACTTGGCGGCAAGTGACGAACCGGAACATGATAATTTTACGTGGCAACAAATAAAACAGTTCAATGAAATGAGTGAAGCAATAAAAGTGCATTTCCCCTACCCAATAATGAAGCATGTTCTGAATTCAGCCGGCATCAGTCGTTTTCAGGATGCACAGTTTGATATGGTTCGCTTAGGTATAGGATTATATGGTATTGGAGCTTCAATTGCTGAACAGCATCAATTACAAAATGTAAGCACGCTAAAAACAAGTATTTCACAAATTAAAAATATTCCTGCTAATGAAACCATTGGCTATAGCCGTAAAGGAGTTGCTACACGCGATATTCAAATTGCGACAGTTCCAATAGGATATGCTGACGGGTTAAGCCGTAAACTGAGTGGTGGAAAAGGAAAAATGATGGTGAAAGGCAAACCGGCTGCAATCATCGGAAATGTATGTATGGATATGTGTATGATTGATATAACAGATATTAATGCCAATGAAAATGATGAAGTAATTGTTTTTGGTGAATCTTATCCGATTAGTCAAATAGCAAAAGATGTAGGAACAATTCCGTATGAAATATTAACCAATGTTTCAAGAAGGGTGAAACGAATTTATTATCAGGAGTAGGTTTTTCGGCTCACTATATTCGCACACCCATTACTAGTATATCATCTATCTGTCCCTTATCGCCTTTCCATTCAGCAAGCACTTTTTCAAGAGTTAACCTTTGCTCCTGCATATTTTCCTGATGTATTTTTACTAACAATTCCTTAAATGGCTGGTAAAAGAATTTCACATTTTCCGGTCCTCCTTTCTGATCGACATAACCATCAGAAAACACATAGATACAATCCCCTTTTTCTATATTGACAGTATGATTAGAAAAGTGAGTTATCTTACTTCCCACAGAGATTCCCACAGATTTCCGATCAGCTTTAATTTCTGTGAGCACTCCGTTTCTAATTAAATATAAAGGGTTATGAGCACCGGCATACTGCAATGTATGATTTTTATGATCTATCTTGCACAATGCTATGTCCATACCATCTTTAACAGATTCCAATTCAGTTGTTTGCTTTAATGATTTTATCACCTCATTACTTAGTTCATTAAGAATCTGAGCCGGTTCCTCCAGTTTCTGTTCGGTGATAATCCGTTCAAGTAAATGATAACCCATTATGCTCATAAAAGCACCAGGAACACCATGACCAGTGCAATCAACTGCTGCAAACAATACACGGTATTCATCAATTTTATTTACCCAAAAGAAGTCGCCACTTACTATATTTTTAGGTTTAAAAAAAATAAAAGAATCGGGTAATATAGAATTTACATACTCCTGTGATGGAAGTATGGCTTGTTGAATTTTTTTTGCGTACTGAACACTATCTATAATTTCTTTATGGCTATATTCAACCTGATTTCTCAGTTTATCAATTCTTTCTTTTTCATGATGAATGGCAGTGCTTTGTTCCCACAGCATTTTTACTGTTTCTTCATTCTCTTTTTTCTGTGCTTCGAGCTTTGATTTTTCCTCTGTTATTTCCTTTAATTGTTCTTCCGTTTTCTTTTTTTCCTTGTATACCATTTCTGACATAGCCCACATTTGTTTATTTTTTTCTTCAAGTTCCTGCCTCAAAGAATCGAGTTTTTGCCTTTCGAGCATCAATTGTTCAGGGCTTAAATGTTCCATATTAATTGTTTATTATTGGGATACAATTGCAGCAATTAATGTTAAGTTAAAAGTAATAAGTGAAAATGCAAAAGGTTGAAAACTATCTATACCATTATTCCTTTTTTAAAGCATCGAATTGTACTTTTATTTCAAGAGGAATAAGTTCGATTGGAAGATTAAAGTTAGTTATCTGTGGTGCCGTAATTTTTTTTGATTCATTATCAGCAGCAGCATCACTAATAAATAGTATGGGAGATTTTGCCGCTGCCCCCCCAACCTTTTTCCATATCTGCTGAACAAAAGGAAATGCCCAATCTGAAGCATTTTTGTAATAAACCACAGAAAGTTTACTAACATTCATTTGCTGAGCAGCATATTCTTCATAATCAATATCCGAGTCTTGCACAATAACCAACTTCACAAAATTTAAAATACCGGAAAGCATTGTTTGTATTCTCACAACATCTTTTTCATCAGTTTGATTGCAAATCAAAAAAACATCTGCGGGAGAAGTAGTATATACTTTTTTTTTCTGCTGCCCCATAATAAGTTTTATATCTTCTACAAATTGAATGGCCGATGGAACACGTGACAAAATCATATTATTTGATAAATGGTGCTGCATACGGTTAATAAAATCAAGCTGCTTTTTATCGGCATCTGAGTCATCAAATTTTCCGGGCATCCAGATAAATGTTTTATAACTCGAATCTTTTTCAATTTTTTCTCGTGCTTCATTAAAATGATATTCACTCACGGAAACACCATCAGGGTCTTCAAAATATTTTTTCCCAATAAAATGAATGGAGCAGGATGAGTTTTGTATTTCTATCTTCACGCTTTCATTTGTGGCATTAACTGCATTATCAATCTGAGAAGATATGTCAAAACCTGCCCTCTGTAAAGTGATTAACAATCTCTTTTCCTGTTCACTCCTGCTGGTATTGTTTATGCTTAAAAAAACTTTGTTTTCACCATTCATTAATGTGTCATTTTTATTGAAGAAATAACATTTTCAGATTACCCGGCAGACAAAGGCTGTTCAAAACTTATTTTATCACATTAAATTTCCCCTTGTTAAGGGTTTTATTCTTTTTATCAAGAATAGAATACAGATAAATGCCATTTGTCCAAATACCGGCATCTATATTAACAACACTGTCTTTTAATTTATATTGTCCAAGACGCTTACCATAAATATCAATTATTTCTATACTACAGGCTTCTTTATCTTGTATTGAAAAAGTTACATTCTCTTTTACAGGATTTGGATAAACACTTACCCAGGTTGTTGTTTTTGCATTTTCTTCAACACCCACCCATCCTGTAAAAGCTACATCATCAACATAAAAAGTGCTGCCTACTCTTGCCGGACTTTGATGTGCGCTGGAACCCAAAAAAATAGCAGCGGTATCAGGAATTTCATCTGAATAATAAGTAAGGTTCATTTCAAACAAGCTGTAAAAAGAATTTTCGTAAATATCAGTTTCTCCAAAAGCAATAGTATCTGTTTTTACTCCATTCCATTTTGTTAATAAAACCCTTGCTCCTGCAACATCGTCACCAACGGGGAGGTATTTATACCAGAGTGTTAATTTTTCAGGCCGGCTGAAATATGGAAATCCATATTTATAAGAAGCCGGTGAAATGTTTATAAATCCGGTAAAAACAGCACCTACTGTATCATCGATTATATCAGGAGCAGGGTTGTTGCTTACGTAGATTGTTTTGAGTTTCAGAGCATAGCTACCAGAATGTTTATCTATTCCCGAAGCTTTAAAAGCAGAAACCGGATTAGGAGGGAATGTTGCTATCAGAAAATTAAGTGTTTGCCAGCCAACAGGACTTTCAGAAGTATAATAGGGCTCCCAATTTTCAAAACCGCCATTGGGCTGAGCTAAACAGTATGCGCTGTTGAATAAAATTATTACAATTAATAATACTAATTTTTTCATATTCTTTGTTTACAAAATGGTATTATACTTCGGTTTATTTTATCACGTTATACTTACCTCTGGTCAATACCCTTTTTTCCCTGTCACTTATTTGATACAGATAAAGTCCTGTATCAAATAAGTGTATATTAATATTTACTTTACCATTTTCAAGAATATAATCGGCTACAGGTTTTCCGGAAATATCAATTATACGAACGTTGCAAGCATCTTTAAAAGATGTTTGAATTATGACATTATCTTTTGCAGGGTTAGGAAATACTTTTGTGTAATTATCCTTTTTTTTTGTTTCATCAATTCCCACCCAACCGGTTAATTGTACGTCATCAACATATAGAATACTGTTTACACGGGCAGTAGAGAAATCATAACTGGGTGAGAAGCCAATCACAGCAGAATCGGGTATTTCTTCCATATAATAATCTATAAATATCTCGAAAAAAGTATATACCGGTGTTGGTGATAATTTTATTTTTCCTAATCCAACTGTGTCAGCACTTACGCCATTCCATTTTTTAAGAAAAACAACAATACCAGCCGAATCATTGCCAACAGGATTGTATTTTGCCCAAAAATTGAGTTTTTCAGGTCTGTCGGTATATGAAAGACCATATACCCAGGTTACTGGTGATAAATTTATTTTACCCGTAAAAACACCACCAGTTGTGTCGCCCAGAAGCCCTGCCAATGGATTGTTATTCACATAAATTGTTTTTAGCTGCAATGCATAGTTTCCTGAATGCTTATCTATACCTATTGCTTTAAAAGCAGAAAGTGGATTGGGAGGCGATGTTAACGATAAGAAATTGAGTGTTTGCCAGCCATCAGGATTCTCATATGAGAATTCGGTTGTCCAATTTTCAAAACCACCATTCGGCTGGGCAATACTCTTATCAGCGTATAGAAACGCAATGAATACAAGTAAAAAAATATTTATTTGTTTAATCACAATAAAATTGTTTTTTAACAGATGCATTAGCAGTTATTCTACGTATTTCATAAAAATATGTTCCTTACTATAACGCTATTGGCCATATACCCAGAAATCATTGAGGCTAACACCTCCATTATTCCCCAGGTTTCCCAAACCAATGTAACCATTATTTCCAATTGAAAAACCAACGGCATATCCACGAGCTTCACCGGTAAAATCGTTTTTTTGTTGCCAGGTGTTTGATTCGGGGTCATATTCATAAAAATCTTTATAATTTATATTGCCATCAAAACCAGCAACAATGTACCCTTTAGTACCTATGGAAAACCCTGATGCTGCATAACGTGCGGCTCCTGGAAAATTGGTTTTAGCAGTCCATATATCCAATTCCGGATCATATTCCCAAAAATCTTTTTGTGCAAAACTTGAAGGACTGCTGCCCAATCCAAGATATCCTTTATTTCCTATTGAAAAACCTACCGCACCCTGACGCGATACAACAGCCGATTTTTCTGTCCACTGATCGGTTTGAGGATTGTACTCCCAAAAATCCTGAGGGAAGGTAAAATCTTCTTTACGGCCGGAACCTATATACCCTTTGTTTAGAATTGAAAAGCCGAATGCAAATTCTCTTTTACCACCAGGAAACACAGCTTTCTGTAGCCATTGATTCTGCACCGGATCGTATTCCCAAAAATCATCATAATAATCAACTGTATTATAACCCAGTCCAACGTACCCTTTGTTATTTATTGAAAAACCTACAGCATCAAACCGGGCAGCTCCTGGAAAATCTGTTTTTTGTGTCCATTGATTCAAAGCCGGATCAAACTCCCAAAAATCATTATATCTGTTATTGGTCATATCTGTTCCTGTACCAACATAACCTTTGCTTCCAATTGAAAAACCAATCGCATTTGTTCTTGTCCCCGGTTTAAAATTTATTTCACGGCACCATGTATTTGAAACTCCACCCTGAGTAATCTCTATATAAGAAGGAGGGCTTACTTCCTTATCGTTACAGGATTTAACATATATTAATCCTGAATTTTTACCAAAATCAATAACGATAGAAGTAGTTCCCTGCCCTGAAGTTATTTTACAATCTTCAGGAACAGTCCATAAATAGTAGTTAGCGCCATCAACAGGAGCAATAGAATAAATAACACCAGTTTCTCCGGGACATAAATTTTTTGCACCAGAAATCAATCCCGGTATTGGGGGTATTTTATCCTTTTTACAGGCGATTAAAAACAATACTAAGAAAAATGATATATAAATTCGTTTTTCAAAAAACATTATCTAACTTTTTTTATTACATTTTTTAAAGTGTAAGAGATAGAGAGTCCTATTTCATATTTATTCATTTTTATAGAATTATCGACATAGAAATAGTCATTCACCAACACATTATTGTCGTATCTTTTTGCAGCACTCGTCAAACTATTTATTCCACCGGAATAGCGGGCATTGAAATATATTCCAAGATTTTTAAATTTAAAACCAACCCCAATGCCGGCAAGCCATTCGTAACTGTTTTTATTTCTTTGTGGCAACATATCGGCAACCTCAACTGACACATAATCTGTTTTATGTCCTGTATAAATATCTTCATCAGGATAATAAATGTCAGCGGTTCCCTTTGCCTGTAACATCCTCATATAGCCAACTCCAAGTGAGGCGTAAGCTGAAACATTTTTTTCTGTAAAGAAATATTTTTTCAAATACAATGGCACCTCAATAAAAGAGAGTTGTTCCATGTAATTCATTTTCCAGTCAGGCCTTCTAGTAAAACTCCTGTTATAAGAAATATTAAAATTAATGATGTCGGTATTTAAAGAGAGATTTTTTTTAAATTCATATTCAAGAATTAAATAATACAAGAGTACCGTTTTTTTTGTCTGATAAGGAACATTATAGTCAAGGTCATCAAGAATAGAATATGTTTTTGTGCTTTTGAATTGAGGTTGCATTCCGGTATTTCGTAAGCCTATAGAAAATTGGGGATGTATATCAAACTTTTTTACTAAAACATCAAAATTTTCGTGATCATTATTTTCTTTTGATTCATAAAGAGGATTGTTTTTCAGCAATTTATATACTGTTTTTTCTGCCTGAACCAGATTATCCTGTTCCAGATAAGCTTTTGCAAGCAGCTCCAGAATAATTTCTTTCTTTTTCTTTGATAAATCACAATCTTCAAGCGTTTTTTCAAGTAATTGAACACAATTATCGTAATCACCTCCGGCATAAAGTTCATCTGCCTGTTTCATATTTTGTTCACAGCTATTTTGTGCACTCATAGTGCTGAAACAACAAATAGAAAAGAGAATAAGAATATAAAAGTGTGGGCGGACATCTCGTAAACCAATGGAAAAGATTTCTCGGCTTCGCTCGAAATGACAGGTTGAATACATTTTTAGAGTCTTTAGTCCCATTTAAAAAGTACCGAAATATTATTATAAGTTATCACACGTTTTTTCGTACGGAATATCTTCTCCAACAATCAATTTCCAGTCGGACTCTGACACACTGGTTTTCAACAGTGCACATATTTTCTCTACCAGTTTTGAGCTGGAAGTTTCCCAAATTCTCACTGTTTTATCACCGCATCCGGCAATAATTTTATTATCATTAGTAAATATAATGCTTTTTATTTTGCTGTTATAATTTTTCAATTCTGTAGATCCACCGGTTGAACTATAATTATTGAAGAACGCATTATAGTTGTATAGTTTTATTGTTTTGTCTGAAGCAGTAGTTGCCACAAGAGAAAAATCTTTATTAAAAGTAACCTGTTCAATGGCTGTAGAATGTGCCTTAAATTCCGAATATTTAAACTGATTTGAATTGCTGTTTTTCATATCAAATAATCTTAATGTTCCATCTGAAAACCCAATGAGTAACGTGTTTTTTACTTTGTTAAAAGCCATACACAATGGTTTAGAAGAGGGGTGGCTGAATATGAGTTTTTCTTCGCCTGTTTTACTATTCCAGAATGTTGTTTTTCCATTTTCCTGGGCTACAGCCAGTTCATCCCCATTCAGATATACCATTGATTTAACTGCAGCAGCCACTTTAACTGCTTTTTCCTGTACAGGCTTTTGCTCTTGTATATTCCATTTAATTATTGTGCTGTCTTTTCCGGCAGTTATCAGGTAGTTTCCATCGTTACTAAATAAGGCAGTACGTATTAAACCTTTGTGACCTTTTAATTCTTTATAATCGGTTATTTTTACATCTGCGCTATTCAGAATGTTTTTCAAATTCCAGACACAAACACTAAAATTATCATGGCCCGTAGCAAGGAAATCACCAGATGATGAAAAGAATACTGTATTTACGGGGGAGGTGGCCTTTATTTGTGCTAAAGAAGCAGGTACAGCCATTTCATAATTTTGTTTATATATTATACCATCTATACCCACTGAAATTATTTGGCCTTGTATATTTGCCAGTGCACGTGTTTCTGTTTGTAGTCCGCTTATAATAGCATGTTTATTACTATCAAGAATAGCATAAGTATTTCTGAGTGCTTCATAAATAACGGGGTCTTCTTCTGTTCCGCCATTGTTTTTATGAAATAGATAAGCTTGTACAGCAAGTTGGCCTCCCAGTTCTTTATTTTTTTTATACAATGTCGATTTTAATGCCAGGTTCTGTGCAACAGAAAGCATCTTTAATTTTCGTGATTTTAGTTCAGCCGTTTCAGCTTTGATCTTTTCCTGTTCGGCTTTAATTTTTTCCTGCTCTGCATTGGCTTTTTCTTTTTTTGCAACATCTCTTTGTTCCTGGACGTTTCTTTTTTCTGCTTCTGCTATTGATTTTGCTGACAGCGCTTCCTGTTTTGATAAATCTGCCTGCTGTTTGGCTGTTAATGCAATTTTTTCACTCTTCTCTGCTTTTTCTTTAAGAAGGAGTGCTGTATTTTTTGCTTTTATTGCCTCATGCTCTGAATTGAGCGCAAGTTGTTCTGATATTTTTGCTTCCTGGGTTTTCTGATTAGCTATTTCCTGCTGGAAAACAGCCTTGTTTCTTTCCTGGTATGCCAGGTAGGTAAAGCCCATCAGGACAAGTACAACAAAAGTTGTTATTGTTATTATTGTTCTGCGTTTGCGCTTTATTGTAGATTCGCTTATGCGTATATAATCATTTGCAGAAGTAATAAAAAGCGTTGCCGCTTCTGTTTTTTGTTTAGAATCAGCATTGGTCGAATCATATTTTGCAATCAAATATGGGTTAGGATTTACTGCTTCATACCATGTTTTAAAATAACTTAAGGAGCCGGTAGTAAGTAAATAATCCTTTGATCGATTTTGTTCCTCCCACCTTTCCAATTGTTTTTTAAAGTCATTAAATACCAGAGTATTTTCATAATCCTGTTTTGTCCAGTTAACCAGTTCAGTCCAGTTCCGAATCAATGATTCATGTGTAATATCAAGAATATCACTATCCTTTAGCTGTATGGTTTCCGTATTAGCTGTAATAAAGGGTTTGAGTAGTGCATTTTCCGGCTCTCTATATACATTTACCAATCCTTCTATGAGGTGGGAATCTATTTTACCTCCGATTATTTGTTTGATTTCATATACAGAAGATCTATTTCTTACTGCCCTGCTATCGTTTATTTTGGTGAGACAGGTAAAAATTTTCCGCAACATCTCATGCGCTTCCTGTTTAGAAATATCTTGTTCTATATGTTTCCGGCAATAATCAACGGAGATTTCAAAGAGTTCGCGTGCATGGGCATTCAATACATTGGACAAAGAAGCCCCTTCAAGTATTTTTTGTTTGAATAAAGGTAGCTGAATGTACCAGCGTATAAATATTTTTTTTTGATCTTCGGGAAGCAGGCTGCTTTCAATTCCACCCACTTTTGCATAATGAATAATGTCCATTTCTGCTGCTTCATCATCTATATGGGCTCTCCAGATACGGTTAAGTGCATGTTGCAGTATAGGAAGCTGATCCAGGCCATCGCCAAGTTCATTTATTAAGCGTTCAATAAGCCGGTTTGTTATTTTATTTCCTGAAAGCTTTGCCGGTTCAAGGATAGCGCGGTGTATTTCCTGCCGTTTAAGCCGGGGGACAAAAAACTGGCTATAAACAATAAGTTCGGGTAATCCTTTAAAAGCAGCACAATCACCAATATAATCGGAGCGCATGGTACAAACAATATATACCGGCAGGTTTTCTTTCTCTGAAATTTTTGTTGTTTCTATGATTAAATTAATAAGGGTAATTGCTTGTAAAGAGGGCTTTCCGTTATTAAAATTTTCTGCGTTTGTAAAGAGCTCTTCAAACTGGTCAACCAGAATCAACAGGTTTGCTCCCTTGTTTTTTAATTCCTTTTTGGTATCCTCATCAACCCTTATATAACTATTTGCTTTCGTGTCTATATAGTATTTCGACTCTTTGTATACTTTAACTAAAGAAGAGAATCCATAACTTAGCTCCTCCTCAAGATAGTTAATATCATTAAAGCCAAAGTAATTATTTAAAGTGTTTGTTAAGTTTGTTAATGGTGCCCTTTCCGGCCTAAAATCCACCACCATCCAGTTGTTAAAACGTGTTTTAAAAAAACCTGCTCTGGAACGAGGTATTAATCCTGCATAGATAATAGACGACTTTCCATCACCGGATGCACCGGTTACCATTAAGAATTTTTTTTCCTGTAACTGGGAAATTATTTTGTCAATATGTTCCTCACGTCCTTTAAAAAAAATAGATTCTTCTTCATTAAAAGGACGTAAACCCGGATAGGGACATATTCTTTCTTTTTGCATTGCTTAAAATCAACAAACGGGACTAATTTTCCAAAGTACTTTTTACCTTGTATTCTTCATACAATAATAACAAATTGAAAATTAATACACTACCGTTTTTTTATAAAAATTTGCAGGTTTTTTTCTTAAACCGAAATAGGTATATTTGTTTGAATAATAATCCCAAAGGAAACCATGAAAAAAAACATTTTAACAATCACCATTTCCGGACTTATTTGTTTTTTGATTTGTTGTAAACAAGAAAACAACAAAGAAAGTGAATCAACCGTTTCAATTGATACCACCAAAAAAGAGGTATGGGCAGAGTTGGTTGAAACCAATACTATGCTGGTAAAGCCGGAAGGTTGGGATGATGAATATTGGAAATCCGTTCATAAAAATATGGATTGTCAACAATTGTTTAATACCATTTTAAAAGCAGTGCTTACGGGCAAGAAAAAAGCGTATGATATATTTACAGATTCCGTATTAACAATTGATGAGGTAAAAGAAATGGTAAATACAGGTCAAACTGTTTCAGCAAATAAAGATACACAGGCTCCTACTATAAGTGCTGATGATTTATCGCTTATAAGGATGAGAGAGAAATGGATATTTGATAAAGAAAAGTTCAGCCTGGAAAAACAGGTTTCACGTATTGATCTTATCTACAAAAAATTGGATGAGAATGGCGAATATATTGGCGACAAACCACTTTTTTATGTGCACCTGAATAATTAGGATGTACTCAGAGTTGGTATATAAAGCCTGTGAAATCGCTCTTTTTTCATACCTTCGCAGTGAAAATCATTAAAAATAAAGAATGTGTTAGAAAAATTAGCCGCCATAAAAAGACGTTGGGAAGAAGTTGAGCAGAAGCTTTCGGACCCTAAAGTAATTGGCAATATGAGTGAATTTAAAAAATTTAATAAAGAATATAAGGATTTAACAGAGGTTGTAAATGCCTATCATGAATACAAAAATGTGGTAGAGAATATTGATTTTAATAAAAATATTCTGGCTACCGAAAAAGATGAAGAGATGCGTGATCTGGCTAAAGTTGACATGGATGAGTTGGTTGTTAAGAAGGAGCAGATGGAAGACCAAATTCGCCAGATGCTCATCCCCAAAGACCCTGAAGATGCTAAGGATGTGGTGATGGAAATACGTGCCGGAACAGGTGGTGATGAAGCAAGTATTTTTGCGGGTGATTTATACCGCATGTATTCGCGTTATTGCGAGCGGAAAGGATTAAAGCTGGAAGTAGTTGATTTTAATGAAGGAACTATGGGTGGCTATAAAGAAATAATTTTTAATGTAAGCGGTGAAAATGCGTACGGGATATTAAAGTTCGAAGGCGGTGTACATCGCGTTCAGCGTGTTCCTGAAACAGAAACACAGGGGCGCGTACATACATCGGCTGCTACGGTAATGGTGATGCCTGAAGCGGATGAAGTAGATGTAGTCATTAATCCTGCCGATTTGGAAATACAGTTTGCACGTTCAGGAGGTGCTGGCGGACAAAATGTAAATAAAGTAGAGACAAAGGTAATGCTTACCCACAAGCCTACAGGTATTGTTGTTACCAGCCAGAAAGAACGTTCCCAGCTTGGTAACCGCGAAATAGCCATGAGGATGCTGAGAGCAAAGCTGTATGAAATTGAATTACAAAAACACCTGGAAAGCATTGCCAAAAAACGAAAAACAATGGTTGCCACCGGTGACCGCTCTGAAAAAGTACGTACTTACAACTATCCTCAAAACCGTATTACCGACCATCGCATTAATTTAACACTGTATAACCTAACCCTTTTTATGGATGGTGACATACAGGAAATGTTGGATGCGCTTCAGTTGGCTGAAAATGCGGAACGGTTGAAAGAAGGGGGTATGGTGTAAAATCAAATAATGTTTTGTAAGTTTGAGTTACAAATTTCAATATTCTGAAATTAAATATAGTTGTTATGAAATAGCTATCCCGAATTTAATTCGGGACTAACCCAAAATGCATATAGAACATTGTCTGTCTTCCGACAGGAAGGCCTCTGGCAATTAAAAAATAAATTAGATACAGATAAAAAAATAATGTTTAACCTTTAAAATATGTTAAAGTGAAATTGATTTACAAAACATTAAAAAACGTATTGGCTATTGTAGTGGTTGTTTTTACAATGGGTATAGCACAAGCACAATTTAGCTCAAAAGGTCCTTATGGTGGTTCTGTTACTTGTGCAACAACTGATACCTCTAATGCGGTTTACATAGGTACTGCAGAGGGTGGAGTATATGAGAGTACCAACAGTAATCTGGTAGCCTGGCGTGCACGGCCTGTAGGTTTAAAAAGTGGTAAAATTAAAGCTCTTGCTCATACAGGGAGTTATTTATTCACTGCCACAGCCGATAGTGGGGTGTTTATTTTCTCCGGTTATATGGGCAGTGACAGGTATTGGAAAAAAGCAAATAATGGTTTGACGAACCTAAATACCACCTCTTTGGCAGCGTTAGATACAATTACAGTGCTGGTTGGTACTAATGGTGGCGGGATATTTAAAACCATTAATAAAGGTGTCACATGGACAAGCGTAAACAGTACACTTACAAATCTTATTATTACTGCTTTTGCAAAATCCGGAAATCGTATTATCCATACTTCTGCCGGTGGCGTATTTGCTTCTGACGATAATGGCGCTACCTGGTTTGATTTTAACGATATAAATACTAATAATATAAATACCGCAGCTATCTCTTACAATGCTGCAACAGATGAAATTTTAATAGCAAATAATACCGGTTTGTATATAGCTTCATTGGCCAGTTCCACGCTTAGTCCTGCATATACTACTGCTCAAACAGGTTTGCCGGTGAATACAAATGTACGGGCTATCTCTAATGACGGAACCACCTGGTATATAGCTACAGATAATGGTGTGTTTACTTCGCCTGCGGGAGCAATTAGCTGGATAAGCAAGAACAATGGTCTTACAACCCTTGATGTTACAGCTATCGTTCCTTTTATGGCAAATATTGTTGCAGGTACAAGTGGCGAAGGCGTTTTTCAAACTGCTGCCATTTCTCCTTTCTGGGTACAGAATAATAATGGTTTTAATAACATAGAAACATACGCTGTTGCAACAAGTGGTGCTACTATAGTGGCTGCTGCTACCGAAAAAGGTGTTTTTATAAGCACAGATACCGCTAACAGTTATACTCTTTCCAATGCTGGTTTGACAGATAGCCTGAATGTAACAGATATAACTTTTTTTGCTAACAAACTGTATGCAGCTACGGCTAATGCCGGTGTGTTTGTCAGCACTGATACAGGAAATAGCTGGACAGTATTTAATACCGGGTTGAGCAGCAATTTACAGATGGAACAGATTGCGGCTTCGTCAACAAATATTTATACTTATAATTCAGCAGGGGAAGTATTTGTTTCTAATGGCTCATCAGCCTGGGCTGCAATTCAAACCGGTTTACCTGGCGGAGTACAACCTGCTTCATTTGCTTTTTATGGAACCACTGTTCTATTGGGAACATTAGGAAATGGGGCATATACTAAATCTGAATCAGGCGGTAGCTGGACAGCTTCTAATACAGGGCTTACAAATATGAATGTGACTTCCGTAACAGCATCAGAAGGCAAATTTTATGCAGGAACGGATGGTGCCGGTGTTTTTGTATCGGATGTTGCTGCAATTGGCTGGAGTGCTGCAACCGCGCTTTCTGTTCCTTTTACTGTTACTATAGGGCTTAATGGCAGCCGTATTCAGGCGATGGCAGCTTATGCCGGATATGTATTTGCCAGCTATAAAGGGGGGGTATTAGCTACTGCCGATAGTGGGGCAACATGGATAGAAGCGGGTAGTCAGTTTGATTTGCCAAGCTATAGTAATATTAATAAAATGTCATTTGTTACTACACATATCTTTGCTACTACAGAGCGTAATTCTTTGTATTCAAATGCATTGTCGGAATTACAGCTTAATAGTCACATAAGCGCTTCCACAAATACCTCCTGTTATGGAACGTGCAATGGAACTGCTACAATTCTTGCAATTGGTGGAACCCCTCCATATACTTATATGTGGAGTAATGGCAGCACTACAAGTACCGTTTCCAACTTATGTGCACAAACATATACTGTAACGGTTACTGACGGAGTGTCGGCAACAAGCGCAAAAACAGTTACAATAGCTGAACCAACGGAGTTAATCCTGACTACTTCATCTACAACAAGCACTACGGGTTCAGATGGTACGGCAACAGCTACTGTATCAGGTAGTGTTGGGCCATATACTTATAGTTGGAATACCGGTGGAACTTCAGCTACTTTAACCGGCATAGGAGCCGGTAATTATATGATAACTGTTACTGATGCCAATGGATGTATTGTTGCTGATACGGCCGTTGTTACAGGGGTGGTAGGCATTGATGAAACATTGAATAATATTGGCAGTTTTACTTTCTATCCAAATCCAACGGATGGTAATATAATGGTTAGTTTAAAAAATATTAAGGCAGATGTTAAAACTATTGCTATTTATGATTTAACAGGTAAATTGATGCGTTCTTTTGCTAATGCAGGCTGGCCGCAAACTGTTAAACTGTCAGTTAACTGTTCCGCAGGTATTTACCAGATCCGCGTAACTACAAATAAAGGAATCATTACACAAAAATTGATAATTCAATAATTTTTTCTGTTGTTCGCTCTGCTTCAACTTAAAAATCCGGATTTAAGCTGTTGTCTGTTTAATACTTGATCAATCGAAGGGAGGCAGCGGAGTTGCCCGAAACAATTCTTAATGTATAAGCACCCTTTGCAAGTTTCAGGTCATCTGCGTTAATTGAAATACTGTGTTTACCCGATCTGTAATAGGCACTCGTTTTCATTACTGTTCTTCCGAAAATATCAGTAAGCGTTATTGTAACGTTCTGTTCTGAATTTTGAGAAAAATATACCGTTGCAGTTTCATTAAAAGGATTCGGTTGAGCAGAAATGCTCATAACTCCTTCGCGTTCTTCAATACCTGTATTTACATTTTCAACCGGTACAATACCATTAGTGCTGCAAATGCTGTTTAAGCCGGCACTGTCAATAGCTTTGACGCTTATGTAATAGGTTTGTCCGGAGGAAAGTGTAAGCCCTGTTGCAGTAATGGAGGTGTTTTGATTGTTATCCGTCCAGTTAACAATATCAGTTGCCCCTGCACTTGTACCAATGGCATAAAAATAACTACTGATCCCGGAGTTAGAGTCTGCTGAGGTGGCCCAGTTTGCAGTAAGCGAGTTTAAAGAGTTTGTGGTGTCTATGTCATTGTTTATACCATCAATTACACCTTCACAGGAAGGCTCTGTCCAATCCACATTAATATTCTGATAAGCAATGGTAGAAATATTACCCGCACTGTCATTTACAATTGATTTTATTTTTGCCGAAAACACAGAGGGGCTTGGATTCTGATAACGTATATCATTAGTGGCAGCAGATCCTACGTTCACGGTGACAGATGCCGGACGGGAACGGTACACTTTCAGTTCATTGATATGTGCTTTGCAATTTCCTGTCCGAAAAGAAATATAATCACCCGATGTGGTCAAAACACCTGTATCTGTGTAGGTTCCCAGAAATATATCATCCCTGTAGATGTTAATCTTTCCGATAATGCGGTCGAAAATAATTTTATAATCATACCATTGTCCTAATACGGTTGCAATATCGGCAATGGTATGCATTAACGTGAAACTATTATTAATAACCTTATAAATTTCAACGACACTTGTTTCCTGCCTTACATACATAAAGTAAGAGTTCCCCCTGTTGGAGAGAGCTCCGTTATCACTAAAAAAATGAAGCCCGAAACGATGTTGGCTGCTGCCATCAGCAGCAGGGTCCATCATAGCATAAAACTGGTACAAATAACGATTGGATAAATTCTGATTAAGTGAAGTATAAATATTGGAGTTGTTAACAGAAGTATCCTGTTGCACCAGCCTGCCGTTTGTTACCTGCCAGGTTCCGCTGCCACTGGGAACAGACCATACAAGTGAATTATAAGAATCGAAATTATCAGCGAAAAAACCTCTTGTTGCATTTGCATGCCATTCAGCACCATCATAGTCAAGTACCTGGTAATAGGATTTTTCCAATCCGCTTCCCCCGTTGTTATCTATGTCAGTAAAAGTGGCGGTAAAATTGCCGGTGACCCAATTGTTGGGAACGGTTATTGCAGTTGTGGGTGCTACATTTTCCTGTGTATTGAATGTATCGAGGCAGCCGGTAATGCCGATTCCTCCGGCAGCATTTAGCTCTGTTGTGCCAACACTATTGATTTGAGAGATGCCTGGAATTGTACCCTGGCCGGAACCGGATCCAGGGAAAACAATATAATCAATAATGCCCAGAGTGGTACCGCCCGTTCTTGCGTTGGAGTTAACACCTATCTGGCTGGCCAGGTAAATAGAACCTTCCCCCAGCTTGCCTGCAGGACCACTATCAGCATATACTGCATAACATCCCAGCCCTGTTATGGTATTATATACATAACCAATATCACCAATGCTAATACCTCCAGCCTGCACTACAGCATGAGGTAAAACAAAAAAAGGTAGGGCTTCTGAATTTGCGTATCGCAGCGGATTGGTTGATGTGTAAGAACTATTCACCAGTGAAGTAGTGGATACATACATTCCGGGATAGGGGTCTCCCGAACCCTGGATAATAGGGTTACCGTTATTGTCAGTAACCACTCCCCACCAGTTGCCCGGTGAACCGGCATTTGCCGTATAATCCAAACCACTATCATTTGGCCCGTATGCTCGCGGGCTTCCATCAGCATCTATAGCCATTTTAGCTTTAAACATAATTGCACCAGAGGCATCGTGCTGGTAGACATCAAAATTTTGAATGGTGGTTATATACGTTTTACTGCAATTGACTGACTGCGCAATTGCATAATTATCAGTGGCTATTATCCCCATGGGAGTTTCTAAAAATGTATTGAAGTATCCTTCGGCTTCAGCTTTATAGGAGTCAAATATTGTGTTATTTTGGGCGATGGTTATGCTTTCCCAGGTAAGTAAGAAAAGAAATAGGAAAGGTAGTTTTTTCACAATAGTTTAAAAATTTAAGGGTTAATTTTTAATACCTGTTGGGTAAATGTAAAACATAAAAGTCCAAAAGTCAATAGCAGGCTTAAATAAAAGAGCTG
>JAHEXZ010000031.1:44036-53898 GCA_023251835.1 Bacteroidota bacterium
CTTTCAAGCTCTTTATACCTGGTAATATCTTTGATTGTTGCTACGGCAGCAATTATCTGATTTTTTTCATCTTTAATGGGTTGGCCTGTAACGAGTACTCTCATTCTGGTTTTTAGTTCGGGGTCAAAGAGAACAAGTTCCAAATCATCTACCGGCTGGTCCCGTAGCGCTTTTTCTAATGGCAGGTTTTGTGCCGGGAACACCGTTCGACTATCCGGATAATAAATCTGATATATATCAGACCAGTCAAAAGGCCCTTTATCCTCGGATATTTTAAGGATATCTTCCGCCATTCGGTTAGAGAGTAAAATTTTTTCATTGCCATCAGCAACAATAACTCCTTCTCCGATATTTTCAAGGATGAGTTTCATTCGCTGTTCATTGTCATGCATTGATTTTTCGGCCTGTTCCTTTTCATCTTTCAATTTCTTTTTCTCGGTTATATCTTCTGAAATTCCAAGCAAGTAGATAGGAATACCTTTCTCATCTTTAATGGCTATTTTTTTTGTATGCAACCATCGTTTTCCTTTCTTAGTATCTACTATTTCCTCCGGGATATCGAGTACTCCTCCTATTCTAAGCACATCTCTGTCTTTTGATGTGAAAAAATCTGCTTGTTCTTTTGGAAAAAAATCATAATCATCTTTGCCCAACATATCTTTGATTAAAATCCCGAGAAGTTTTTCAGCAGCCGTATTAAGCCTTACATAACGTAACTCTTTGGCATCTTTTACAAATATCGTATCGGGAATATTTTCGATAACCGAATTAAGAAATGCTTGTGATTGTTCAACCTCTTTTTCCAACTGTTTTTTTACTGTTATGTTTCTCAGGAAGGCAATAAAAAGATGTTTCCCTTCTTTTTCAATGGCAGCAACCGTCAACTCAATATCAAACTCCTCATTTTTCCTGTTTAATGCAGAAAGTTCTATCGTTTTATTTAAATTAGGGCCTTCTCCGGTTTTCAAAAAATTTTTCAATCCTTTTAAATGTGCCTCTCTGTATTTTGAAGGTATAATCATTTCATGCATAGGTTTGCCTAATACCTCGTTTTCTTTCCAGCCAAACATTTCTTCAGACTTCCGATTCCACCGAACAATAATTCCATCCTGGTCAATCACAATAATGCCTTCAGGTGCCGCATTAAAAAGTGCAACAATTTCTTCTTCACCAGTTTTAAACTGAACCTCCAGTTGCTTCCGTTCAGTAATATCAGTAGCAATTCCACCTATAGCATAAATTTTATTTTGTTCATCACGGATCGGGAATTTGACCATTAAATAGGTATGGGGTTCCCCATTATGAGGAAATTTTTCTTCAATTTTGATTTCTTTTTCTTTTTTTACCACATCCAAATCACTTGACCTTAACACATCGGCAATTTCTTTGGAGAAAATCTGATGGTCGGTTTTGCCCTGAATTTGTTCCTTGGAAGAGTGAAATAGAAATTCGAATTGTCTGTTTACAAGCAGGTATTGACCATTAATCTGCTTTACAAAAATCGGGTTAGTGGTATTATCAATAATAGACTGTAACAGACGTTGACCTTTATTAAGAAGCGATTCCGACAGATCCTTTTTTCTCAGATAATAGGTGATGATAAAATAAACTACAATAAGCAGAAGCAACAACAAAACAAATAAAACACCAGATGCCAGGTTGAGTCTTTTCGAAAAATCTTCACCGTCTTTTTTGTTTACTTCATATACAGATGATGCAAGGGTTTGTAATTCATTAATTGTTTGGTTAATCGCATTCGCACCCCGAATATCTTCATCAACAGAAATAATATTTTTTTCTTCTATGCCTTGTTTTCTGCGATATTCAATAAAACGGTTGTTTTGTGTGATTTTTTTTTCAATGAGGTCTTCCAAGCGGCTGCTATTTTTCTTTAACTGCTCATCCCTTTCAAAGAGAACAGTCAAATATTCAAGCTCTCTTCCCACAGATAGTGCTGTTCTGTTATATGTTTCAAGGTATTTTTCACTTCCTGTGGCAACAAAACCTTTAGTGATACTCTCTATTCTATTTATATTCGTTCTGATTTTTTCTGTATGAAACAGAATGCGTGCCTCTTTGCTCTCAATGTCGTCTATATGACTATAATTCTTTGCTTTCTTATACCATACCCAGGCAAGCAGCAGAACAAGAACAATATTTAGTATTAAACCAAGAAATATTATTTTTTTCTTAAGAAGCAGGGTCATACTTGAGGAGGACAAGAATTATACCACAGGAGAACTCCCATAAGCCATAAGAAAGCTATGTATTAATGAGTTGTAAATTTCCAATTGGCTGACTTACTAATGAGCGCTTACTTTTATTGTTTTTCCTGGAAGCAGGTTATAATCGGCACCGAAGTTGTTAAGGCGTTTTATTTCTTCAACAGTAGTGTTATGGCTTTGTGCTATCCTATAGAGCGAATCTCCTTTTTTAACAGTGTAGTATTTTATACCATTTCCAGCCTCTGTTTTATTTTTATTTTCTGCTGTTTCTGTGTTTTGTGCCAACGCATTTTCTGCACCTTCTCTCAATTTTTTATCATAAGTATAAATAGTAAGTTTTTTGCCTGGTTTAACGGCATTGGATGTAATACTATTCCAGGTTTTTATTTCAGCTACAGTACAGCCATATTTGAGCGCAATAGTGCTTAAATGTTCTCCTTTTTTTACTACATGTATTTTGGTTACTTCCTGAGCAAGAAAGATATCCTGATTAGAAAGTGTATCTTTTCTCTGGTATTGATAAATATTAGCTTCATTATTAATAAAAGCAGCTATTTTATTTGAAGGGAGGGTAATAAAACTTGTTTCACCGGGTAAAATAGGTATTACAGCTATTTTATAACCAGGATTAAGGTACATTAGTTCATCTAATGGAACATCGAGATAGGCAGCAATCTGGCTAAATGCGAGTTGTTCTTTTACAGCAATTGTGTCTATATCCAAAAATGTTTTCTTTGCGATGGCGGGGCGTATATTATGTTCAGAAGTATGATTCATTACATAATTTACAGCAATAAAGGCCGGTACATAACCTTGTGTTTCTGTTGGTAAAAAGGAACGCAGCTCCCAATAGGTTTTTTTCCCTCCGCTTCTGCGTATGGCTTTATTAACTGTTCCCGGGCCGCAATTATAGGCTGCTAAAACCATTTGCCAGTCGCCAAACATGCTATACAGGTATTTAAAATACTCACAGGCAGCAATGGTTGATTTGTAAGGATCGCATCGTTCATCTATGTATGAAGTAACTCTTAATCCGAACATTTTACCTGTAGGGTACATAAACTGCCATAAACCCATTGCTCCTGATTTGCTTCTTGCCAATGGATTTAATGCTGATTCGCAAATTGCAAGGTATTTTAATTCAAGAGGTAAATTGTATTTATCTAACAGTTCTTCAAAAACAGGAAAATAGAATTGTGACAGAGCCATCATTCTTGATACCTGTTCGCGCCTGCGTGAAGTATACATATCTATATAATTTTGAACAGAGGTATTATATTCAAGATCAAAAGGAGATGCAGCATCTAACTTCGCCAGCCTGGATTCATATACCATTTCATCATAGCGGGGAATTGAGTCGGGGGCAAAGTTATATTTGGGATTGACAGGATAGCTGATTTTAGCATAGCCACGTTCAAACAAATCCAGTTTATACAGGCTGTCGAGAGCAGCAACAATAGGATCATCCTGCATTAAATCAGGGGCATAGGCTACCTGGGGAGTTACCTGTGAAAATACTTTTATACCTCCTTTTTCAAGAAAAAGAAAGAATAAACAAGTTAATATATAATAGCTAATATGGCCTTTCATGATAATATTAACGAAACCTTTCCTAAAATTGTTATAGTGGCTTATATACAAATATCGCAATGATATTGCAAAAACACAATGTATTACGGGCAATTGTTTGTTTTTTATTAACGAAGAGATTGTGTAAATGCTATTAAAGTTAAAAGAGAGGTTAGTCAAAAAGCAAAGAGGCAATAGATAGATCTATTAGCAGCTTGTCATCAGATGGTTGGAGAATGATAATAAATCACTTTCGGCAAAGCTTTTAGCGACAAGCTGAATACCAAAAGGTAAGCCATTAGAATGTTTCCCTAATGGCAGAGAAATGGCCGGTAAACCAGTAATATTAGCTTGTACTGTAAAAATATCTTCTAAGTACATTGCAATAGGGTCTGCGCTTTTATGGCCAAATTCAAAAGCCGTTCCGGGGGTTGTTGGTAAAAGAATAAAATCATAGTTAGTAAGAATTTCATTGGTTTTATCTTTCAACAACCTGCGAACACGCTGGGCTTTAGAATAGTATGCATCATAATAACCTGAACTCAACACAAAAGTACCCAACATGATTCTACGTTTCACTTCTGTTCCAAAACCTTCGGAACGGGATTTTTTATAAACGCTTTCCAGACTTGCTGTTCCTTCCGGTGTATTTGCAATATTAGGACTGCGATAGCCATAAGTTACTCCTGCATACCTGGAAAGATTGGATGATGCTTCGGCTGTAGTCAGCACATAATATGTAGGAACTAAATAATCCAAGTAGGGAAAGTCCACCACTTCTATCTTGTGCCCTCCCGCTGTTAATGTGGTTGTGATTTCATGTATACGAGTTTTTATCTCCGGGTTAAGACCTGGGCTTTCAATACAATCCTTCAAATACGCTATTTTGTATTTTTTTGTGCTTCCGAAGTTGTTCGAATAAGCAGGTACTGGTTCAGATGAAGCAGTGCTATCATAGTTATCTTTGCCGGCAATAACTTCCATTATCAGGGCAGCATCTTCAACATTTTTTGTAATGGGCCCTATCTGATCAAAAGAAGAAGCGTAGGCAATAGCGCCATGCCGCGATACCCGGCCATAAGTGGGTTTTAACCCGACTACACCACAGAAAGAGGCTGGCTGACGAATAGAGCCACCAGTATCAGTTCCAAGTGCAGCAAGACATAAATCTGCAGCAACAGCGGCTGTTGAACCTCCGGAAGAACCACCAGGAACACGATTTGTATCGAGCGGGTTCAGCACTTTTCCTAAAGCAGAATTTTCATTAGAGCTGCCCATTGCAAATTCATCACAATTGCAACGACCAATTATTACAGCATCTTCGGCCAACAGACGTTCTACAACAGTTGCACTATATAATGATTCAAAGCCTTCTAAAATTTTTGAAGATGCAGATACTTTATGGCCTTTATAACAAATGTTATCTTTAAGCGCTATTATCATGCCCGCCAGCTTTCCTGCTGTTTTCGCTTTCACTTTTTCATCTACCAATTTTGCTTTTTCCAGGGCAGATATTTCAAAAACCTCCAAAAATGCATTCAGATGGCTGTTTTCATGGATACGCTTAATGTAAGATTGTGTGAGCTCAACACAGGAAACCTTACCGTTGGTTAGGCCGGATTGTATTTCTGAAAGAGAACTATAACTTTTCACTATCAACGAATTACGAATTTATGCGAATCCCGATAGCTATCGGGATGAATCTAACTATAATATACTTCAACTGAATAGCCCGATAGCTACCTGGTTTGCAAAAACCAGCAAACTCATTCGTTCAGTATTACTGAATCTGCCCGAATTGCTATCGCAAACCCAGTAAGATTGAGTATAAATAAAAAAACGAATTTACGAGATTTGGATTTCAGCTCGTAAACTCGCAGTATAATGGATGGTATTATTATACTTTAGTCTTTTTTCTCGGGGGCAGCAGTGCTGCTGTTTTCGCTATCCACACCTTTGGAAGCATCCTTAAACTCTTTTACTCCTCTGCCCAGACCTTTCATCAGTTCAGGAATTTTTCTACCGCCAAAAAGCAGGAGAACCACAATTAAAATAACGATTAATTCAGTACCCCCCAAACCTAAAAATCCGATTAAAACACTATTTAACATGTTGTTGTGCTATTAGTTTATTTTAGGCAAAGATAAACAAAAATTAAAGCCAAAGAGGATTCTGTACTAAATAGTGAACAGTTCGGGGCAACACGCATTAAAATTAACAGTCGGGTATTGATAAAAACCGGCCATAGCCAAAATTTGGTACGCAAGGAATAAATAACAGAAGGCTTATTGCCAGTTGGAATGAAAATTATTTAACAGAAGTACTAAAAAATTAAATGCGTGTTGCCCTGACGCAATAAAGAGTATCTGGCCATTATCAAATTAAATTATTTAACTTTGTGGTGTACGGTCCTTTTATAAAATAAAGGAAGATTGAGATATGCAAATAGAAGTTTTAAAGTCGAAGATACATCGTGTTACCGTTACCCAGGCTGATCTTGATTATATTGGCAGTGTCACTATAGATGAAAACCTGATGGATGTAGCAAACCTTATTGAAAATGAAAAGGTAGATATTTTTAATTATAATAATGGGGAGCGTTTTACTACCTATGTGATTAAAGGTGAGCGTGGTTCGGGGGTAATTTGTTTGAATGGACCAGCATCATTAAAAGTTAAAACAGGACATGAAATAATTATTGTTTCTTATGCATCTATGGATTTTGAATTGGCTAAAAAGTTTAGGCCAACCGTTATATTCCCGGATAGTAAAACTAATCAACTGCGCTAAACCTTGAAAAAGCAGCTTAAAAGTATTTTAAAGTTTTTATTCTTTCTGGGAATAGGGATTTTGTTGATATGGTTGGCTGTTCATAATCTCACAGATAATGACAAAGCCACCATTGCTGAAGCTTTTGATGAAGCAGATTATTTTTGGATTATCCTTTCAACCGTAATAAGCGGCTTTAGCCATTTGCTGCGCGCTATGCGCTGGAGATTGCTGATACAACCCCTTGGTTTTAACCCTAAATTATACAACACCTTTTTTGCATTAATGGTAGGTTACCTTGCCAACTTAGCGTTGCCCCGTTTAGGGGAAATTTCGCGTTGTGGTGTTCTTGCAAAATATGAAAAAATTCCTTTCACTGAGTCTTTTGGAACTGTAATAGCAGAGCGAGCCATTGATCTGCTTTGTCTTATTCTTATTTTTATTGGTACCCTTATTTTTCAGTTTAAAGAATTATGGGGTCTTACCAATGAAAAAATTTTAACACCTATTTCTGCAAAGTTATCATCACTGATGCAGAATGGTGCTTTTATATGGGGCGGAATATTTCTTGTAGCAATATTAGCTGTAATTATATTGATATTACGCAAAAGGAGTAAAGGAACATTTTTCAAAAAAATAAAAGATATAGTTGTTGGGTTTTGGGAGGGATTAAAATCTGTAAAAAATATAAAGCGTCCATACCTCTTCATTTTTCATACAGTTCTTATCTGGTTTTTATATACGTATGTGCTATACATTGCATTTTATTGTTTTAATGAAACAGCCTGTTTAGGAGTTGGGGCAGCGTTGGCCACCATGTTATTTGGCAGCCTTGGTATTCTTTTTGTTCCCGGTGGAACAGGAGCTTACCAGGCGCTGGTTACAGAAACATTAACAACTGCGTATAAGGCGCCTTTTGCTTTTGCTTTCGCCTTTTCCTGGCTTATTTGGTCGGTTCAATTTATATTTCTGCTGTTAGTAGGGGTAGTTTCACTAATACTGCTTCCTGTTCTAAACAAAGAAACGATTACAGTAAAACACTAATTTTTATAATTCCTGCTGAAAAAAGGGGCACAAATCTCTTAAAAAATAAACAATAAAGATCAATAAATTATGGTACCATACACGCATAAATTGCCGGTATTAGAAGTTATACAGTCAAAAATTTATGAGCGGGGGCAACTATCAAAAATTCTGGCAATCTGGCGTTTTAAGGGATATAAAATTGTTTTTACAAATGGCTGCTTTGACATCCTTCATCGTGGCCATATTGATTATCTTGCAAAGACAGCAGATTTAGGTGATAAACTTGTAGTTGGAATAAATACAGATGCATCCGTAAAACTTTTAAATAAAGGAGATACGCGCCCTATACAAGATGAAAAGTCGCGTATAACAATAATTGCTTCGTTACATTTTGTAGATGCAGTTATTTTATTTGATGAAAAAACTCCACTTGAACTAATTGCTTTTGTACAACCGGATATTTTGGTAAAAGGAGCAGATTATGACGCAGACGAAACCAACCCCGGTAGTCCAAAATATATTGTAGGTTCAAATAGTGTAAGAGCCAGTGGGGGTGAAGTTAAAACCATTGAATTCCTAGAAGGATTTTCTACAACAGCTATAGAAAACAAAATAAAAAATTCTCCGCGTTAATTATTAACCAACAATGGCAAAGACAAAAACAACTTATTTCTGTCAGAACTGTGGAACACAATCCGCAAAATGGATTGGCCGTTGTCCTTCCTGTAATGAGTGGAATACATATGTAGAAGAAGTTGTTTCAAAAGGCGATGATTTAAAAATACCCGGTATTAGCAGCACCAGCACTCAGCGGGCATCAAAGCCGCAGCTGGTAAATGAGATAAGTTTATCAGAACAACACCGTATAAAGGTATATGATAAAGAGCTTTCACGGGTGCTTGGTGGAGGTCTTGTGCCAGGATCACTTATACTATTTGGTGGCGAGCCGGGTATTGGTAAGTCTACCTTAATGTTGCAGGTGGCACTCAATATGAAAAACCTGAAAGTACTCTATGTTTCAGGTGAAGAAAGTGAACAGCAGATACGTATACGTGCTGAACGTATTGGCATTAATAATCCCAATGGTTATATACTTACTGAAACAGCTACTCAAAATATATTCAAACAAATTGAGCTGCTGCAGCCTAACCTGGTGATTGTAGATTCTATTCAAACATTACATTCGGCATACATTGAATCATCGCCAGGGAGTGTATCACAAATACGTGAATGCACATTAGAGTTGATGCGTTATGCCAAGGAAAGTGGAACGGCTGTTTTTCTTGTTGGCCATATTACCAAAGATGGCAGCCTTGCAGGACCCAAAGTATTGGAACACATGGTAGACACTGTGTTGCAATTTGAAGGCGACAGAAATCATGTATACAGATTGTTACGTACTACTAAAAATCGTTTTGGTTCTACCAATGAATTGGGAATTTATGAAATGCAGGGCAGTGGTTTGCGTGAAGTAACTAATCCTTCTGAAATATTAATTACAGCACGCGAAGAGCTGGTAAGTGGTGTAGCTATTGCTGCTACGATGGAAGGGTTAAGACCTATGTTAATAGAAACGCAGGCTCTTGTTGGCAGTGCAGCATATGGTACGCCACAGCGCTCTTCTACAGGCTTTGACCTGAGAAGGCTGGCTATGCTACTGGCGGTGCTTGAAAAACGGTGTGGGTTTCGATTGGGAATTAAAGATGTGTTTTTGAATATTGCAGGTGGAATTAAAGTAGAAGACCCCGGAATAGACCTGGCATTGGTTTGTGCCATACTTTCCAGCAATGAAGATATACCTATTTCTCCTAAAGTTTGTTTTGCCGGTGAAGTTGGTTTGAGTGGTGAAATACGCCCTGTAAACCGAATTGATCAACGTATATCAGAAGCTCAAAAGTTAGGATTTGAGCATATTTTTATTTCCAAATACAATAAAAAAGGATTGGATGTGAAAAGCTATCATATCAAAATCACAATGGTTGGAAAGATAGAAGAGGTGTTTGGCTTGTTGTTTGGGTAGTTTTGTTTATACCTGTTTGTGGTCATTGTGCACTACTGTTTACAAGGCTTGCCCTCAAAATAATGTGACCGACTCAATTTGTGAGACGGTTGCCTTTAACATCCGAATTACTCAGCATTTGCAACGGATGTTCCACCGAATTTTAATACCTGCATAAAAAATATATTTGTGGGCTTTTAGGAAATAATTATAACGTTGAACTGTATGGGTGTTTCTGCTAATAGTCATCCTCTTTTATCGAAAGGCCGGAAGA
>JAHEXZ010000032.1:0-48979 GCA_023251835.1 Bacteroidota bacterium
AAATTAATGACCAGAAAAATAATAATAGGTTCCCGCGGCAGTGATTTAGCCTTATGGCAAGCTAACCATATATTACGTAAAGTGCAAAAGCTTGGGCTTATTGCAGAGATAAAGGTAATTGTTACACAGGGTGACCAAATCCAGAATCTTAGTTTTAATAAAATTGAAGGCAAAGGCTTTTTTACAAAAGAAATTGAAGAAGCACTGTTAAATAAAGAGATTGACCTGGCTGTTCACTCTCAAAAAGATCTGCCTACCAGCTCTCCTGCAGGACTTATGATTGCGGCTGTTTCGGAACGTGAAGATCCTGCTGATATAATTATTGTTCGTAAAGAATGTGTTGATAAATCATTAAAGTTTGCAGTTAAAAAAAATGGAATCGTAGGGACTTCATCACCCCGAAGAAAATCGCAGTTATTGGCTTTCCGAAATGATATACAGGCTGAGGATTTAAGAGGCAATATACCTACACGTATTCAAAAACTAAGGGATAAAAAATACGATGCGATATTGATAGCGGCAGCCGGGGTTGAACGTTTAAAAATTGATTTAAGTGAATTTAAAGTGACACGTATTGACCCAAAAGAATTTATTCCTGCTCCTGCACAAGGTGTATTGGGATTGCAAATTCGTGAAGATGATAACGAATTGTTTCAATACATCAACAAACTAAATTCAGAAAAGGTACAGGATATTATTGGCATTGAGCGCAAGGTATTAAATCTGATGGATGGAGGCTGCCAACTGCCATTGGGTGTGTACTGTATAAAAGAAGATAATAAGTTTAAAGTGTGGGCATCCAAAGCGGATACATGGGATAAAATGCCTAAACGCATTTATGCAGAATCATATACTGATGAAGGGTTTGCAGAAAAAATTGTTGAAAAAATAAGTGCTATAAAACCAACATCTGTACTCATTACCCGTGATTTAACAAATGATTCATTTTTTAAAAATGTATTGGAGCAAAACGGATATAAAGTACATGGTATTTCCTTTATAGAAACCAAAAAGGTTGTAATTACAGATATTCCAACAAGTGACTGGATATTTTTTTCGAGCTCAAATGCAGTTAAGTTCTTCTTTGAACAGGTTCCGCAACTAAAGCCAAAAACAAAGTTTGGTGTAGTTGGAAAGGCCACAGAACATACATTAAAGCAATATAACAAAAATGCTGCTTTTGTAGGCTCTATCAATGACACCAAAATTGTTGGTAAAAAATTCGCAAAAACAGTAGGCACGGAAACGGTTTTATTTCCACAGGCAAAAGGCGGCCTACGTACCATTCAGCAGCAATTTGAAAATACCAATCAACTAACAGACCTTGTAGTATATGAAACAATAAAAAAAGAGAGCCACACTCTCCCTGCTGCTGAAATAGTGGTATTTACAAGCCCCTCAAATGTTACATCATTTTTTGAAAAATGGAATCTTTCTCCGAAACAAAAGGTGATTGCTATAGGTAAATCTACTGAAAAAAAATTAACTGAATATGGAATAACTAACTGCATCTTACCTGTTACATTTGATGAAACGGGACTGGCAGAGGCTGTATTTGGGATATAATCCACAAAAACATTAAAACATGAAATGCCATCCCGAATTAAATTCGGAACAAACCGAGGATGAATATAGCTTATGGCGTATTCTCCAGCAACTGGCGGGGCAGGCATGTGGCTACTAAAAAACAAATTATATACACATGAATTCAATACATGTAATAGTTGTTGGTGGAGGGGCAGCCGGTTTTTTTGCTGCAATTAATTGTGCACAATTGAATCCTGATTGTACTGTTACATTGTTAGAAAAAAGCACGAAACTACTGTCGAAAGTACGTATTTCAGGTGGTGGCAGATGCAATGTTACTCATGCTTGTTTTGATAACACCTTGTTGGTACAAAACTATCCCAGAGGCGAAAAAGAGCTACGCAATGCTTTTAGCAGGTTCTCTGTGGCAGACACTATTAAATGGTTTGAACAGCGCGGAATAAAACTTAAAACAGAGGAGGATGGTCGCATCTTTCCTGTTACCAACACTTCTGAAACTATTGTCAATTGTCTATTACACGAAGCAGAGAAATCAGGTATTCAACTAAAACTGAATGTAGAAATAGCAGAAATTATTCAGAATACAGATTCAACATTTACAATAAAAGCAAATGGTGGAGGAAGTTTTAGCTGCGACAGATTAATCCTGGCAACTGGTGGAAATACAAAAGATACAGCTTATGACTGGATAAGAAAATTGGGGCATACAATTATCACACCCATTCCTTCGCTGTTTACATTTAATATACCCAACAATTCTATTACCCAATTGATGGGCATTTCAGTTCCTGATGCTAAAGTACGCATTGCAGGAACAAAGTTAGAAAGAGAAGGTCCCTTATTAATAACCCATTGGGGATTCAGCGGACCTGCTATATTAAAAGCATCTGCCTGGGGGGCACGACAATTAAATGATTTAAAATACAACTTTACTGTATTAATCAGCTGGATGCCTAAGTACAATGAAGAAAAAATACGCATTGAATTTGCCAGTCAACGTGAGGAGAATCCTTCAAAATTAATTATAAATAGCTGTCCGTTTGAGCTGCCTAAGCGGCTATGGGAGCATTTTATAAGTAAAGCAGCCATTACCGAAGCAACCCGATGGGCTGATCTTACAAAGAAAAGTGCTAATATATTATCCAATACGCTTGTAAATGACGACTATAAAGTTGCAGGCAAGACCACATTTAAAGAAGAATTTGTTACCTGCGGAGGTGTTAGTTTAAAAGAGATTGACTTTACCACCATGCAGAGTAAGTTGGTTCCTAATCTCTATTTTGCAGGTGAAGTTATGGATGTGGATGGTATTACAGGCGGATTCAACTTTCAGCATGCCTGGAGCAGCGGATGGATTGCTGCAAAAAATGCTATCTTATAACTGTTACATGCCCCGTAATGGTATGTCTTTTCGCCTTTATATCTTTGTATACAATACGATATACGTACATATCTATTTGTGATGAGCTTTCATCAATGCCAGCTCCCCCATCCCAGCTTTCGTGTATATCTTTGGTTCTAAAAACCTGGTTTCCCCATCTGTCAAAAATCCACATATCAAAATTATCCTCTGAAATGCCATATCCACTCACGTTGAATACATCGTTAACATCATTGCCATCAGGCGAAAAAGCGGATGGGATATACAATGTAATAATATCCTGAACCCTTACATCATTTGTCACAGTGTCATTACAGCCGGATGTATTGTAAGCATACAATGTTACCGGATAATGGCCTGTATCTGCATAGATATGATTCGGATTTTTAAGGACAGAAGTTGCACTATCTCCAAAATCCCAAAACCATGAAGTAGATGAATCCGATAAATTGTTGAAATAAGCAACTGGCTCCAAGCTATATATTTCTTCAGGAGTAACCATAAATTTGGCTACAGCAGTTGGCAAAATAGTTACAGATGTTGTATCTTTGCTCACACATGCCGGGGCTGTATGTATTACAGTAACTATATAATCTCCGGCCATTGATGGAAGAGTATTATCAATAACAGGATTCTGAACAAAGGAAACAAATCCTGCAGGCCCTGACCAACTGTAAGATGATCCGGGAACATCAGTAGCGGTTAAAGCAAGCTGCTCTCCGGCACAAAACGGACTATTATTACCAGCAGTTACACTACAATCAATAAATGCCTCATTAGGAGCCGTATAGTTCTTGTTAGTTGTACAAAACTCATCACCGGAAAATACCGCTGTTACAATACAAGTTGAACCATTACAAGGCAAACCCGTGAGGGTATAATTGGTAGAAGAGGGATTAAAAGGTGCATTGAATATTTGTGTAGCGCCAGAGCAGTTATTTGATATTGTTAATGTTCCTCCTAAAGGAGGATTTGTATAATATATTGTACCAGTGAGATCATACGTAGTTCCATTGCAGGAACCAGGGTTTGCTGTGATACTATCCATTGAGCATAATATATTGCAATTTGTAGAGCCAGCCCCGGCAGTGCCTATATTGGATTGTGACAACGTTATATCTGCAGGAGTACTTTCATAATTGGTCAGCAAAAGAATATAAAATTCTCCTGTAACAGCATTATTAATAATACATGTTTCTATTGATGCCGTAGAATAACTGCAACTAACGGCAGCACCAGTTAACCCTGAAGCACAACCTGCGGCTGGCGAAGTAAAAGGTCCCCAGCAAATAAAATCAACATCAGTACCGGTTCCGGTAGCATCTACCTGGCTTATGCCAAGTTCAAGGTTTCCGGAAGTAGCTATTTGCAGGTAATACCAGGCAGGGTTAGGCTGGGTACCTAAACAATCATAGTTTGGTCCTGTAGGAGCAGTAGTATTTGTTGATGCCGGAAAGGTATAGGTGGTTCCAGAGCAAAAAGGAGAAGCTGTGGCACAATCTTCGCCCTGCCCCTTAATAATAAGGGGTAGAATATTAATTACAATACAAAAAAATAATTGTATCCTGCTCATCAATTAAAGCAATTTCGGTATCAAATATACGATGAATAAAGTATAAAATAGTTGCATTCAACTTATAAAAATTTGATTAATAAACTTATATATATAATTATGGTAAGTTGTACTTATCTTTGAACTAACTTTTTTAAGATAAAAAATGAAAACTTTTAATATTCCTGTTTTTTATAAAAGTTCCATTATTTCTAGAGTAAAAGAAATACGGAAAATCAATGACCCGCGCAAAAAAGACTTTAACCCTACCTTGCTTGATTTTGGTCCGGTTCGCTTTTATATTGCCCGCCATTTTGGTTTTTGTTATGGAGTTGAAAATGCAATTGAAATATCTTATAAAGCCATAGAGGAAAATCCTGAAAGACGTATATTTCTACTTAGCCAAATGATTCATAACCAGGAAGTAAATCAGGATTTACAGCAACGTGGTGCTCAATTTCTGATGGATACAACAGGCAGCCGGATTATTCCGTTCAGTGAGTTGAAAAAAAATGATATTGTAATTATACCTGCTTTTGGCACAACTCTGGAGATTGAGCAGGAGCTTAATAAAATTGGTATTGAAATACATAAATACAATACTACCTGCCCTTTTGTGGAACGAGTATGGAAAAAGGCGGAAAAGCTGGGAGAAGATAATTACACCATTATTATTCACGGGAAATATAAACATGAAGAAACACGAGCCACATTTTCCCATAGTGAAACAAATGCTCCTTCCATTATTATTAAGGATATTCATGAAGCCCGTATACTGGGTAATTTTATCTTAGGTACAGTTTCTTACAATGAGTTTGAAGCTGTATTTAAAGGAAAATATTCTGATAATTTTAATCCTAAAGAACATTTGAACCGTATAGGAGTTATTAATCAAACAACTATGCTTGCTACTGAAACACAGGAAATAGTTGAATATTTGAAAGGAGTTATGGCTAAAAAATATGCTGTTGAGGATATAAAAGTTCATTTTGCTGATACCCGTGATACACTGTGTTATGCTACCAATGAAAATCAGGATGCTACTTATGGCTTACTTGAAAAAAATGCTGACCTGGCTATTGTTGTAGGAGGATATAATAGTTCTAATACTTCGCATCTTGTAGAACTGTGTGAACAGAAACTGCCAACTTATTTTATTTCATCAGCCAAAGAAATTGTTTCAAAAGAGCGCATCAATCATTTTTATTATTCCAATCAGGAACATCTGAGTACGGATAATTATCTTCCGAAAAAATATCCTGTAGATATTATACTTACAAGTGGTGCATCCTGCCCGGATTCATTGATAGATGCTGTGCTACAAAAAATACTTTCATTTTATCCGGATTCAAAAGAAATAGATGAGGTAATAAAGGAAGTTAGTAATCGGGAGTCGGGAGTTTGTAGTTAAGTTAGATATGAAAAAGGAAAAGCATCTGTTATCTGTTAGTTGCCACAAAAAAAAATGGTGGATTTACGTTGTATGGATACTACTTCCTCTTATATCATCTGCACAAAAAAACTGCTCAGTAACAAATCAAACATTTCAGTCGGGCGAACAATTGAATTTTGTTGTTAATTATAACTGGGGAGCTATATGGATGACTATGGCAGAGGTTACTTTTTCTGCAAATATTACCGAATTAAATGGCAGAAAAGTGTATCGTTTTACAGGTAATGGAGGTACTTATCCCAAATACGACTGGTTTTTTAAAGTACGCGATATGTATGAATCTTATACAGATACAGTTACTTTAGCACCCATCCGTTTCAGAAGGGAAGTAAATGAAGGTAGCCATCATGCAAAAGATGATTATGTTTTCAATCATAAGAAAAACAAGGTGTATATATCTGAACAGAGGAAAGATAAATCAAGATTTGATTCTCTATCTATTACATCCTGCACCAATGATGTTATGACTTCTATTTTTTATGCACGTTGCCTGGATTTTTCGGCATATCAACCAAATGATACAATACCCATTTCATTTGTACTGGATGGAGAAATTTTCAACTCCTATATACGTTATGTAGGCACAGAAGTGATATATAGTGAGTTACTTGGAAATGTGAGATGCATAAAATTTAAGCCAAAATTGCTTGAAGGTACTATTTTCAAAGGAGGGGAAGGCATGACTGTTTGGGTTACGGACGACAAGAATAAAATGCCTGTTTATGTAGAAACTCCGATTATTGTTGGCACTATAAAAGTAAACCTAAATAAATACAGCGGACTGCGGCATCCAATTAATTGCTTTGTTTCTAAAGCGAAGGAATAATATACTGAGGCGAATGAGTTTGCGGGTTTTTGCAAACCCGATAGCTATCGGGTTATTCAGTCGAAGTATATTATCAGGAAAAAAAATTCAAACAAACGCTCAATTCACTAATCAGGTGTAGTAAATTTAAATTCAATATCCTTCCGATGCGGTAACAACATTAATTCCTCAAACACAGAGGAAACTGATTTTTGTTCATATACAATTTTGTAGGTAGCATTAACAATAGGCATGTGAATGCCAAGCCTGTCAGCTTTTTCTTTCACAATTTTAAGCGTATAAATACCTTCGGCCACCTGTCCAATACTTTTTACTGCTTCTTCAAGAGTCAGGCCTTCGCTGAGTTTACGGCCAATTCTGAAATTCCTGCTAAGCTCAGAGTTGCAGGTAGCAATTAAATCACCAACACCAGCAAGTCCCAAAAATGTAGAAGGATTAGCTTTAAAATAAAAAGCGAAGCGACTCATTTCGCTCAATGCTCTTGCAATCATAAGACTTTTGGCATTTTCACCATAACCACCTGCCTGAATAATACCCGAACAAATTGCATAGATATTTTTTAATGCTCCGGCAAGCTCAACACCATAAATATCTTCATTACCATATATTCTAATTGTTTTTCCACCTAATGCGTCCTGTACTTTTTCAATTACTTCATTAAACCGGCTTGCAACCACACTTCCTACGGGTTTTCCTCTTAATATTTCAGCAGCAAAGTTAGGGCCACTCAACGCTCCTATTTTAAGGCAGGGAGTTTCTTCTGCAAGCACCTCCGACATTGATTTAAATGTTTCCTGTTCAAAACCTTTGGTGGTTGTAACAAGAATCTGATCCCCTGTTACATGTTTTCCAATTTCTTTCGCAACTCCTCTAAACGCCCTGCTGGGAATGCTTATAAATAGTAATGAAGAACCCGCAACAGCCTCTTCCAGGTCAGAGGTTGCCACTATAGCAGTTGGCAATGTAATTCCAGGAGCATATTTAGTATTCTCATTACGTGTATTTATTGAGTTAATAACCGCTTCATCTCTCAACCATAATTTTACTTTTTCATGATTAGCGGCAAGCAGATAAGCAACTGTAGTTCCAAAAGAGCCACCACCAATAACCGTTACAACTTTGTTTGCAGCCATAGATTTATATCTTTTTCAAGTCCGTATGAAGTGAGTTTATTCTGGTAATAGTATAAAGTTATTAAATCATTACTTATAAATGAATCATTCTGTTCATGTAATATACTTTCACCATGATAGGAGGTTAGCTGATGTTTGGCATACGAAACAATTATGTCAACAGGCTGTGTAGAAATTACCCTACCTAATTTCAATTCTCCATTATCTCTTTTCTTAAACAATATTTCCTTTAAAAAGCTTACTGTTTCCAGCAACAATTCTTTTTTACATTCTGCTCCAAAGGTGGATACCAATTTAAATATATTACTGAACGGATATTTCTTCTGAAATATTTTGAATAACGCATATGATACCAAATGGGTATCCATAATCACGTTATTTTTTAGAAACGATTTTAATATTTTATTTCCTAAGATAGAAGTATAAATGCGGTCTCTCTGAAAAGAAAAATCGGGAACACCATCAACCAGAATATATTTATAGATATCAACAGGTCTGGAGTATTTATCAATGCTTTGTCCTTCATCATTTACTTCGTTGCCAAATATATCTAAAGGCTCTCCAAAACAAACGGTAATTCTTGAATCTACGTTTACTGTTTTTTTAGCGAAATCCAGAATGTTTCTTATTTTATTAGAAGAGTCGTTAGGTAAAATAACCTGTCGGCTACCCTCCTCAATTAAATATTCTTCGATTAAGCCGCGAGCCTCCAAACATAACTCATAATTAATGGTACAGGGTATCACATAAAAGTTTTTCTTTTTACCTTGCTTTGCTTCTTTTATATATGTGGAAAGCCCGCTTCCCAATAATCCTAATTTCAATTGTTCTTCTATTTTACCACTTCTGCTTCGTGTGCCGCCAGGATAAAAAAGATTGTGATAACCGTATTCCAGACTCACTGAAGCATAATTTTTAAGCACATCTTTATATAATTCATTCTTTTTTTCCCTGTCTACTTTGTAAGCTCCCAGATTAGTCATCATGTAACTTAAAAAGGGATTGGTAAACAAATTTAGTCCCGCTCCATATATGAGCGGAGGAAGTCCTGTGAGATATGTAGCATATCCAATAACAATACTATCGAAATTACTCTGATGAGTAGGAGTTACAATTAAAGTTCCGGTTTTACTAAGTTTTAGTATTTTATCAACCGGCCCTATAATGCTAATGTTTTCATTAACTTTTTCTTTTCCTTTTTTTGAAAAGAGTTTCCAGAAAGGTTCATTTACAAGTATTGCTTTCAGTAAATAAGGCACTATTCCGGTAGTAAAATTATATACCCTTGTACTATATCCTCCTGCAATTTCTGTTGCATAATTCTGAATAATCTCTTTTAGTATCTCCTCCTTTTCTAATGGCCCGGCAGAATAAAAACGTTTTTCTGTTTTTGTCCAGAAAGCAATGTCTATTCTTACATTTTTTGTGCGTTTTTTATTTTTTAGTCGTTTTTTTTCAAGATAGATAGTATCATGAATGATATTATCAATTGTAAGGTCACTGGTTCTCCTACAATAGGCTTTCTGGTCTTCTAACGTTTGTTCAGTTACTAATTCTATTGCTTTATTTCTGTCTTCTCTTTTCATTGATTATAGGGGCAATTCAAATTAAGAGTTTGATTAACTGCTGTTACACAAAAGCTTATATCTAATTTGTGTAGTCTCAATATTTTTCTATCTGTCATTCGATACCCGCTTTTTTAGCGGGGAGAGAAATCTTGTTTCTTAATAGCAAGATGCTTAGCTTCGCTCTGCATGACATTTATAACGATAGGTCTTTGAGACAGTGCTTTTTATATTAATTCCTCTTGTTCGTTTATAAGAATTAATTCTGCCATTTTAAATCTTTTTCTTTGCTTAACATCAGCTAATAAAAGTAAACAATTATAATTTCATACTATGAATTTTTAATAACTAATACCTCCATTCATTTCTGACCCTGTCATAAACGTCAATGGAGATTCTGAATCCGGAACTAAACGGATAACTATTTGTTTTACCTTCAACAAAATAAAATCCTAAACGGAACATTTCCTTGAATATCCGGATATTTTTCTCCAAGCCTGCGTATGCTTCAAAATATATTAAATTATTTTCATCTGACACCAAAAATCCACCACCTGCCGATTCAGTTATTTTTAAATATTTCATATAAGGAATTTTATTTATCAATGCTCCATTAAAACGATGAAAATAATGACCCGCGTAAAAACGGTCAAGTGTAACATAACTTTTTTCCAATGATTGAAAAGAAGATAAAGGATTGGCAAAGAAAGGGAAACCCACACGTGGCTGGTATTTGTAATCTATTTGTTTTACAACAGATGTATTATAAAATTTACCGGTGTAAAATCTTATTTTAGAAATACCAAAAAATTGAAAATCTATATCTTTAGAAATAGAATATTCCAAATAATCAAAATTAACAGCACTTTTGAAAACACCAGGAATACCTTTACGATAGCTTACTGTAAAAGTTGGGTACTTTGATCCCAGAACAATTTTTTGATACGGTTCACGAATGTATTTTTGAGCAGGCGTATAACTGATATAATTGGTAATATAAAATGCATCATAATAATCAAAAACAATGGGATGTGTTTTAGCATTATCGAAAAGTAAATTTGTTAAACTGTCATTTTTGATGTGGCTTATTGATTTACGTGTGGAGTATTCTACTTTAGCTCCCCAGTATAATCCATTAAATAATTCTGTGCTATGATTAACCGCCAGATGTTCATTTAAGTAATAGTTTGACGTTCTGAAAAAAGCTGTCCAGGTATCACTTGCATTTACCACATCATAACTTTTTCCGGCATCAATTCCTATAAACGAGCGTTTGAACGGATTATACAAACCTGAAGCCGAAACGATGCCATTTAAATCACGATTTAATATTCCATAACTGGGATTGACAGATACAAGTAATGTTTTTTTGTTGCTAAATTTTTTATCAGCACCAAAACCATAGTTTATTCTGGCTCCACCCACTCCTATGGGTTGATAACATGTCCAAAGCGGATTAAAGAAAAAACGCAACTCCTTTTCACGGTTATAATGTGTTTGCCCTAATAATGCTATTTTAAAAAGTGTTACTTTATTTTCTTCTTTATCAATAGAATCTAAATATGTTTTTGATTCATGAGCAATTTTTATACTGTCTTCAATACGGATAAATTTTAACTCTTTTTCTGTTAATGGCTCCTTTCTCACCTGTTGCCAAAAGGTAGTATCCTTTGTGTAGGCTTCTTCCAGTGTACTGCTCACTTCATTTTTAAAAAACTTTTTGTCAAAACCTTTTTCATACTTAAAATTTTCATAATACACACTTGTTCGTCCCTGCGAACCTTTTTTCTTTCCACCAATTTTATAATCAAAAGCTATTTTATTAATTCGATACATGGTGTCATCCTGTGGAACAAACTCTGCTTCCATTGTAAAAGAGGTATATTCTGACAGCTGGTATTTGGGGAAGCTGAATTTAAAGCTCTTCAGGCAAAATAAAGAATCAATAATCTCCATCTCTCCCGAAACCAATGAATTGGCAAATACGTTGGGTTCTATTTTTATACGATAAATTCGCTTACTATCTTCCATAAACACTTTTAATGTTTTGTATTTATACATAAGTAATCCCGAAGTGCTGAGAGGCGACTGAACAGGCATTTGGGAAACGGAAGGACAATAAACAGCATTCTGATAAAAATTAAATTCTCCTTCTGTAGCACTTAAATAAAAGAGTCCTGAAATATCGCCACGGATTTCATAGCCAATACGTTCTTCTTTTAATTTATTTGGATGTTCGAAACTTTTTTTAATAACAATTTCAGCCATGTTTAATTTATCATAAGCCAGGAGAGCTTCCGTTGCTGTTTTAATACTGTCCTGAACCACTTTTTTGTTTTTTTCTGCAATCCTTATCGAATCTTTATGAGTTAATGTTCTTCTACTCCACCAAAGACTATCCCTGGCAAATATTTTATGCTTCTTAGAAACTTTTAAAGAATCTGAGTATCTGGTATTTTTATCCGACTGGAGACTGTCACTTGATAGAGGTATTTTATTTTCCACCTTTTTTAAGGAATCGTTATATTTCTCTACCCTTTTCAGGCTGTCTTTTTTTGATACATAATTATTATCGCTTTCTACAGCTTTTATATACAAATCACATTGATAGCTTGTTTGTATATATTTACTTTTATTTTTAATAACCTGCTGCACGATATGTCTGGATGGATCAGTATATTTAGCACTAACTTCCACTTCATTTAACAGGAACTGATTCTCCACTAAAATAACATTCAACGCAACATTTTCATTTTTTACAATTACATCCTGTTTATAGGTTTCATATCCAAGGCAGGTAAAGATAAGTGTGTGTTTTCCATTTGCAAGCATAAGTTTAAACTCACCGGCTTCATTGGTAATATCATTATTTAACTGGTCCTGTACATTTACAGCAACAAAGGGAACTGCTTCAATAGAAAGCCCTGTTACCTTTCCTTTTACCACATACAACTGAGCCTTTGTTTGAAAGGAAATGAGAATAATAAATAGTGTAAATAGTTTATTCATCAACAAATTAACAGGTATTCCATAATTATTTACTGTATTAAACAAAAAAGGTTAAATGAATATAATTTCAAATAACCTTTTCCTAAACCAATTATGCGTCTTAAACAATTCTCTTTAACAATCTTAGCCGATGAGAATAATTTTTTTTATCAGTATTAAAAATGCCCTGGTGGTCAAAACCATCAATACGTACTTTACCTGACGCATGAATGATTTTGTTGTCATCCATTATAATGCCTACATGAATAATCTTTCCTTCTTCATTGTCAAAGAATGCTAAGTCACCCGGTTCAGCTTCTTCAACAAAACTTAATATTTCTCCCTGCTCTGCCTGCTGGTAAGCATCACGCTTTAGTTTTATTCCGTTTAACTTATATACTATCTGCGTAAACCCGGAACAATCAATACCAAAAGGTGTTTTTCCTCCCCATAAATAAGGAGCATTCAGGTACATCATTGCTGTTTCAAGTATGCCCGTTTTAGCAAATGGCAGGTATCCCTTTATATATTCCCCTTCGTATGTATAACTTTGGTTTTCTATAACACACTCTTTACTGTCAAAATTAGGAAGTATGCTACCCATGACTATTGGAAAATGCATGGACGTTTTGTCATCTTTTATTATCTGTACAAGATCAGTGCTGTAATACTCCTCTGTAGAACCGAGTATATCAAAAGTATGTTGCTCAATTGGCAGAAATTGTTTTTTATCAATCCAACCCTCATAATCATCATACTCAATTTTAATATGTAACCAGTTATCCTGCCTGCCAAGGATACGGAAATGCTCACCAAATAATAGCTGAGTGACCATTTCGCTCCTGTCAGAAGGTTCTTTTCGGCAAGGGACAATACTTATGTTACAGATTCCGTACATGTTTTAGTATTAAGTATTAAGTACAATGCATCGACACTTTAACATTGTACTTAATACTTCGTACATTGTATTTTCTTAAACAAGCTCCACCACAACAGCCGATGCTCCGCCACCACCATTACAAATACCTGCGGCACCTATCTTTGCTTTGTTTTGTTTCAATACGTTTATTAAGGTTACAATTATTCTGGCACCTGAGCAGCCTAACGGGTGCCCCAGTGAAACAGCGCCTCCGTTGACATTTACTCTTTCCGGGTTCAGGTTTAACAACTGTATATTAACCAAACCGACAACAGAAAATGCTTCATTTAACTCAAAATAATCTATATCTTCTGTTTTTAAACCTGCTTTTTCAATTGCCTTTTTTAAAGCAGCAGCAGTGGCGGTTGTAAACCATTCCGGAGCATGTTCAGCATCCGCATAGGAACGAAGAATAGCAATAGGTTTAAGCCCCAACTGTTGAGCCTTTTCTTTGCTCATTAGTACCAAAGCAGCAGCTCCATCATTCATTGTTGATGCATTTGCTGCCGTAACAGTACCATCTTTTATAAATGCAGGTTTTAATTCCGGTATTTTATCAAACTTTACATTTTTATATTCTTCATCTTCTTTGCAAAGAACAGGCTCACCTTTACGTTGAGGAATTTCAACGGGCACAATTTCATCATTAAACCTGCCCGCAGCCCAGGCAGCCTGAGAACGTTTGTAAGATTGAATTGCAAAAGCATCCTGAGCCTCGCGTGAAAATTTATATTCTTTTGCACACAGTTCAGCAGCATTGCCCATTGGATAATTGTGATAACAGTCTGTCAATCCATCCTTTGCCAACCCATCAATCATTGACACGTTGCCATATTTATTTCCCCAACGCATATTTTCAGAATAAAAAGGCACCTGACTCATGTTTTCCATTCCACCGGCTACTACTACATCAGCATCGCCACATAAAATACTTTGTGCGCCAATCATCACAGATTTCATTCCTGATGCGCATACTTTATTAATTGTTGTACACAACACACTATCTGGCAAACCAGCATATTTAGAGGCTTGGCGTGCAGGTGCCTGCCCAAGATTAGCCTGCAATACACTACCCATATATACTTCCTGAACTTCTTTGCCATCAAGCCCTGCTTTTGTCAATGCTCCTTTGATTGCGGCTGCTGCTAACTTTGGTGCCGGTATGCCTGAAAGTGCTCCACCAAAACTTCCTATTGGTGTACGAACTGCCGATACGATATATACTTCTTTCATTATTTTATTGTTTATCTTGTTTATATAAAAAATAGTGCTCAAATTTAGTCTTATTCATAGATTTTGCATTGATTTTTTTATTTAATTTTTGTTATAAATTGTTTGAAATATCATAAAATTTGCCGATAAAAGCTATATAGTTTATCTTAATAACTCATGTTACGCAAAGGAAAAGATTTAAAAATGATAGACTTTTATACTTGTAATGGACAAGAGAATTGAAAGAGAGAAGGGTAATTTTCTCAAAAAGACAATAAAAATGACTGCTTTAAAAAATTCATAATCACTACCATTGTCATTTCGAATCCTGCTGAAAGCAGGAAGAGAAATCTTTGCAATTGATTGACAAGATTTCTCTCCCGCATTTGCGGGATCGAAATGACAGGTGGAAATATCGAGATATTCTGAATTAGATATAAATTTTGCGTAACATCAGTTAATAACTGAAATAAATCCAATTGTTGATACCTCCATATGCAAATCCATAGTTAAAGAGGCAGACAGAACTAAATAATTTTTAATTTCGTACTTAAAATAATCTCTGTGAAAAAAATTATCTCATTTATTCGCCATGGGCACCCTGAAATTTATAAAGGGCTACTTCTTATTGCTGCAATAGCCATTATTGTATATATATTTCCTAAACAGGGAAAATTCAAGTATGAATTTCAAAGTCTCAAAGGAAAACCCTGGTATCACGAAGATCTTATTGCCCCGTTTGATTTTGCTATCAAAAAATCACCGGAAGAATTAGCCGCTGAGAAAGCTGATATTATTAAAAATTCCAAACCCTACTTCAAATACAATTATAGTATTGTAAATGAACGCAAATCACAACTGCTTAAAGATTTTAGTGATAAGTGGGACGATAAGAAAAATAAAAAAGCAAGAGAAAAAACAATGACTTTTGCAAAAAAAGTCATTGATTCTATATACAACAAGGGAATCATTGAACAAACCGATATTATTGAAAACAAACCTGGCGATTATTCTATATATGTATTGTACAATAATGTTGCAGAAGATCATGAATTAAGGGGTTTTCACACAATTACATCTGCTTATGAATATATGCAGGAGCAACTAAAACGTAATGAAAATTTAGTAGATATAAACTTTATTTCGCCACTGCTTGAGAATGCAATAGCTCATTCACTCTCCTATGATAAAGCCACAACCGACAAGGTTTTGAAACAGGCTCTTGATGATATATCTCCTTCCCGTGATATTATTTTAAAAGATCAAAGCATTATTTCAAAGGGGGAAATTATTGATGCTGAAAAATACCAACTGTTACAATCATTAAAATGGGAGTATGAGGAACAGGCTGGCGGTACAGGAAGCTATCTTTTTATTCTGATAGGACAAACTTTAATTGTAACGTTATGCCTGGCAGTATTAATAACATTTCTTGCCGTTTTCCGAAACGATATTTTTTTAGATAATGCCAAAATTAATTTCATATTGATATTAATTATACTGCAGGTATTGATGACCAGGTTAGCAGTAGATAGCCAGTCATTCAGCATTTATCTTTTGCCGTTTTGCGTGCTTCCTATCATTGTAAGAGTGTTTTATGATACGCGAATAGCATTATTCGTACACTTAATAACTATTCTTATAGTGTCATTTATGGCACCGAATCGTTTTGAATTTGCCTTTATGCAGCTACTTAGCGGCATGATTGCTATTTTCAGCTTTGTAAATATGTATAACCGTTCACAGATATTTATCTCTGCTGCGTTTATCTTTTTAACATATAGTATTGCCTACATAGGAATTACCATTATTCAGGAAGGTGGTACAGATGTACTTACCTGGTATGATTTTGCCTGGTTTGGTGTCAGTGCTTTACTTACCCTCTTTTCGTATCCTTTAATCTTTCTTTTCGAAAAAATATTTGGATTTATATCCGATGTTTCATTGCTTGAATTATCAGACACTAACGGAAAATTGCTGCGCGAGCTGGCATCAGGGGCTCCTGGAACATTCCAACATTCATTACAGGTAGCTAACCTTGCTGAGGAAGCCATTTATTCAATTGGCGGAAATGCACTTCTGGCAAGGACAGGAGCGTTATACCACGATATTGGAAAAATGGAAATGCCAATGTATTTTATAGAAAACCAGGCCAATGGTGTAAACCCACATGAGGATATGAACTTTGATGAAAGTGCGGCAATTATTATAGGACATGTTATTAAAGGAGTTGAAATTGCCAAGAAAAATAATCTTCCAGAACAGATCATTGACTTTATACGTACCCATCATGGTACAACAATTACTACTTATTTTTACCGCTCCTTTCAAAATGCTTTCCCTGAAGAACAGGTAGATATTGAAAAATTCAGATACCCCGGGCCCATTCCTTTTTCTAAAGAAACTGCTGTATTAATGATGGCTGACTCCGTAGAAGCTGCATCAAGGAGTTTGAAAAAGTATGATGCCGAAAGCATTGACAATCTTGTTGAAATGGTTATAAACAAACAAATTGAACAAAGCCAATTTATAAATGCCGATATTACATTTAAAGATATAAATAAACTAAAGAAAATATTCAAGAAAAAACTTATGAATATTTACCATCTGAGGGTAGAGTATCCTCGTTAAACCTATGGTGTACTCAATGATACAGGAATAATTTTTCCATTCATATAGTGATGTGCCTGCATTGAAAAATCAGCAATAAAAGCAGCCATTTCACCGGCAGTAAGTGGTGCCTTATATCCAGGGAAAGCTTCACATAACATTTCAGTCTGTGTAGCTCCTATAGCCAAACAGTTAAAAGCAATATTTTTTTCTTTGTATTCTTCCGCAAGACATTCTGTTAAACAGGCCAACGCTGCTTTGCTTGAGCTATAAGCCGATAAACCTGCAAATTTCATACTTCCCTGAAACCCGCCCATACTGCTGATATTAATTATATGTGATTTTTGTTTTGTATTCATCAAGGGCAGCAATCCCTGAATTAACCATATTATTGAAAATACATTTACTGTATATACATATTCCAGGTCGCCCGGCTCAAGGTTTGTAAATGGCTTTTTTACTATAGCTCCTGCATTATTTATCAAAACATCAACAGGATTGGCGTGTTTTGTAATTTCAGCGATGAGCTTCTGTACGGCTTGTTTATCAATAAGATCGCAAGGTATGGCTGTTACGTTTTCCAATTTATTCAGAGTAAAACATTCTTGTTTTAACTGTTTCAATTTTTGGACATTTCGGGATACAGCCACCACAGTATGTTCCGGATTTTTACTTAATAATTTCACCAGCTCATATCCTATTCCACGGCTTGCTCCAGTTACAATAATATTCATGACTTATAGGCTTTTCTTCTTTCAAAGGAACACATTTTTTGTTAACTTTACCAAACCAATACACCAATTCCATTGAAATTAAGATTAAAAATAAGTTTTGTTTCTGTATGTCTCCTGTATAGTGTATTAAGCTATGCACAGGATAGCGCTATGATTCGTAAAAAAGCATCCCGTGAACCCCTGTTGGATAAGATATATTTCGGTGGGAACTTTGGATTTCAGTTTGGCACATCCACCTTTTTAGATATTTCACCTTTGGCAGGCTACCGCATCACTGAAAAATTTTCGGCAGGTATTGGCGTAACTTACCAATATTACCATTATAAGGACAGGTACTATGACCTCGAAACCAATGTATATGGAGGCAGAGTATTTGGCAGATACCTGTTTACCAATTACTTATTTGGTCATGCTGAATATGAATACCTGAACCTGGAGGCTTTTGATTTTTTCCCACGCAGACGTGTAGATGTAGTGAGTATTCTGGGTGGAGGCGGCTATATACAGCGTTTTGGCCGTAACTCAGCTATTGTGGCAATGATACTTTACAATTTTACAGAATCAGTTTATACTCCTTATGCCAATCCTGTAATTCGAATAGGTGTGAATTTGGGGCTTAGATAGCAAAAACCTAAAAGTTAAAGAAATCTTTCATTTCATCAGCATTTTTAAATTTCTGCTCCACTTTATTCATCCTTAAATTGCTCACACCTTCCGAATTCTCAATCTCTCCAAATTGTTCAGGTTTCAACCAATAAAGAATACCATTTTCTACTGTCCACAATAAGTTTTTTGACTCAGGGTTAAATGAGAACTTTACAACCGGATTTTTAGTGTAACTAAACAGCGCGTTCTTTTCCTTATCTACAAGAAAAACATCATAACACATCAACTTTATGTCTTTCTCGTTATTTAACCCGGCTGTACACGAAACACCAGTAGGATATGCTAAAGGATTATCACAGTTATACACACCAAAACCATTTATAGCAAACATACGATGTACTTTTTCCTGCGCACTCATTTGCCTGAACTGGTTTTCCTGTTGCTCTTTCCATTTAAGTTCCAATTCCTGCTCCTGTTTCTTTAGCTGTGCTAATTGTGCCTGATAGACTTCCTCAATCTTTTTTTCTTCTGTTTTACGTTTATCAAGGGCAGCAGTATATTTGCTATACTTCTCCTGGTATTCCTTCATTGCAGTTTCATAGTTTTTTCCTTCAAAAACAGGATAAACAACTAAATCATATTTTTTTGAAGTCTTTTTTAATGTTAACAAATAGTTTCTTCCTTTTTCGGGCCCTTCTTTAATAATAGCTTCGTCCCAGGTTACGTCATACATAGAACTGTTGAAACTTTTGTTTTCATTACCCACTTCAAATAATACTCCTTTATAAATGGCCAGCTCCGGGTATTCTTTGGCATCTATATCTAAATTAAAAGTATACTTATCTTTTTTAGCTTGTTCCGGTTTTTCAGGCTCAGCAATCAACTTTGGCAGTACCGCAATTTTCTTATTCTTTTCCTTTTGTACTTCTTCTTTTTTTGTTTCAACAGTTTTATATTCAATAGTTTGCTCCAGTTGTTTTGCAGTGGTTGTGGCTGTTACCTTAGAATCTGGTTTATCTTCAACAGTTTTATCTTTTCCCAGACAAGACCAATTATTTGCTAAGGTGTCCAGTTTATACAAATTGTATTCAGAACCAGTATAATTTGAGGCAAGCTCTATATCAATTAACTTACCAGGAGATATATTCACAGGTTTTCCGTCCTGATAAGCCAGCATCTCCATCATTCCGGCAGATTCAAAATGATATCTCATACCTGCACTATCGTATGTCATTGGTATTCCAGAAAGAAAAAAATCAACAGGGTCATGAAATTCGCGATAATGCAATTCTACCTCACCTTTCAAAAGTTTACCTCCTTTATCAGCAAAACTATTTTTTGGAATTATAATTTTAGAACCCGTTTTAAAATTAAGTATTGCTCCCTTCTCTGCGATTACTTTATAAATTGTAACTGGTATGTTTATGTCTGTTAATGGCGGATTGATACAAGGTTTAGCCTCTTCATTTTTGTAAAAATTGGCGATAGCTACACTATCAATAGCTGTAGTTTCCTGTTTTACACTTTGTGTAGTTGGTGTATTTGTGTTATTTAATTTTAGCACAATAGTAGTAATAGCTGCAACTGCAACAATTCCGGCACCAGATAAAAACCAGGGATTTTTATAGAAAGGTTTATGAATTGATGTGTACTGCTTTAAAAGCGAATCAAAATTTTTACGTTTCAAAATTTCCTCTGAGCTGATGTCCGGCCGATTTATATTTACCTTTTTTTCCATTTTTAGAATACCTCTAAGATTGTTTTTATCTTGGATAATTATTTTATAATTTTTTTCAATCTATCTAAAATCCTGTAAGTTCTCACTTTCGCATTATTTTCAGTAATATCGAGTATTTCAGCAATTTCTTTGAATGAACGTTTTTCAAAAAAACGCATTTCTATCAGTTGTAAATCATCCTCATCCAATTGTTCTGCAATAATTTCAATAATTTTATCATGGTATTGTTCAATTTTACTTTCCTGTATTTCCTCAATAATAGAATAAACACTCACCGAATCAATATTTACGGTATGCTCCACTTTTTTCTTACGAAACAAGTTGTTTAGCTCGCTGTAAGCAATCCTGTAAAGCCATGAAGCAAATGGCACCCCACGAAACTCATATTTATATAAATTGTCCAATGCTTTTAAAAATACCTGTTGTGTAATATCAAAGGCAACTTCTTTATCATCCACACGTTGATATATATATCTGAATATGGGCTCGTAATATTTATCATATAGCACAGCAAAATCCTTAGGATTTTTTTTTGCTGCATCCACCAGCAACTGCTCACCGGCAAGTCCGGCCTGTGTTATGTGATATTTTGACGTTTCAATCATATAACTTCTTACTCCTTATTAGTTCTTAAAACATGATTTTTTGTAATTATTTAACCATTCTTTCTGTTTTTCCTTTAAGTTGAATAAGAACTTTTTTAATCTATAACGGAATTAGTAAAAAAAGATACAGATAGTTTTTATTTTTTAGCCAGAAATTCCGTTTCGAAGACTAAAAATAACAAAAGAAAACATGTGGAGATATATTCCCAAACTACTCCGTTTAGTTATTATACTTCGGCTGAATGAGTCCCGCAATTCTGCGGGATACATTCGCTCAGTATATTTATCAGGAGATATAATAGAAACGAGTATTCAACTCCCTTTTATTTATTATTATAGTTGATGTGGCTGGATTTAAATAAAATCCAGCCACATTCTCAAGGATGTTGTTTTGTCTATACCAAATGAAAAAAAACCTATATGACAAAAAATGAGAAGTGTCTTTCTCTTCTACCTCAATAGTGTTACATCGCCACTTTTATGAACTACTTTTCCATTATTTAGTTTAACATACGCTTTCCATACATAAACATCTTCCTGACAAAGTTGCCCTCTGTAATAACCATCCCAGCCTTTTTTCACATCCATTGATTCAAAAATTTGCTCACCCCAGCGATTAAAAATTTGTAATTTATACTCCACCACTCCTGAAGTGTATGGAAAGAACACATCATTGTTCATATTACCGTCATCGTAAGTGCCACCATTAGCCCCATCTGAGTTGGGCGTAAATACATTTGGAAAAACAACATCTGCATTTGTTGTTATCTCTGCATAGCTGGTATCCCTGCATCCATACTGAGAAGTAGCTATTAACTGTACCTGGAATATATCAACTGTCGTGTAAATATTTTGCGGATTAACCATAGCAGAAGTATTTCCGTCACCAAAATTCCAGTTATAAGCAGTGGCCCCAACCGAGTGACTGGTGCATACCAATACATCATACGGCAGGTTAAGAGTAGTTGAATTGACTGTAAATACAGCAGTCGGAATCGGGTGAGCCACAACCATGAGTGGAACAGAAGCATTGTTGTTTGTGCAACCTCCCGATGTAGTAACAGTTAAAACAACTGAATAAGTTCCGGCTTGCACATAACTGTGAGCAGGGTTTTGCAATGTAGATGAAGTTCCATCACCAAAATTCCAGTTCCATGTAGTAATTGGGTCTGTATTATTCCCTGTTACAGAATTATCAGAAAACCGAATTATTGCAGGAACACACATTTGATTAGTATCGGATGCCAATATTACTGTTGGTGGTGGATTAAAGAGTATGGATACTGAATCCGTAACGGAACTGCCACAAACATTGGTAACGGTTACTGTATAAATAGTTGGCTGTGCAGGCGTAATGGTATAAGGCCCTGGTCCACTGCCTAAGTTGTTGCTCCAGGAATATGTTAATGTTCCCGTAACTCCGGAAGTCTGTACAGACAGCACAGAGCTTTGTCCCCGACAAATTGGAGAAGTACCGGTAACCTGCACATTCGCAGGATTTAGATAATAAACAATAGCAGAAATGGAATCAGCCGCTCCAATACATCCATATTGGTCTTGTGCAATTACAGTATAAGTAGTAGTACTTGTCGGAGCTACAGTTAATGTTCCTGAATTAGTAACGTTGGAAGGTTGCCACAAATAAGAATAAATACCACCACCACCGGAAGCAGTGGTAGTCAGCGTTCCTGACTGTCCCAGGCAAATACTATCATTAATGCCTGCCATAGTTATAACTTGTGAGGGTTGACCAATAGTTGCAGGAATAGCACTATTACAGCCATTAGCATCCGTAACAGTTACGGTATACGTACCTGCATTTAATGTTGTTGCATTGCTTCCCGTTTGAACCGGAGACGTTGACCAGGCGTATAAATAAGGCGAAACCCCACCGGATAAGGTTATAGAAGCACTTCCATCAGAACCATTAAAACAGGTTGTACTTATTATTGTATCAATTGTCAGAACAATTTGTGAGGGCTGATTAACAGTTAAAGTATCTGTTGTTGAACATCCGTTAGCATCTGTTAGAGTTGCGATGTATGTTCCGGCAATAAGCCCTGTTATAGATGCAGTACTTTGCCCATTACTCCATTGATAGGCAAATGGTGAAGCGCCCCCTGATGGATTTATTGTTGCAGAACCATTATTTTCTCCATTACATGAAACATCTGTATAGGAACCGGTAGATGATATTGCCGGAAACTGTGTAATTGCCACAGTTGCAATAGTAGTACATCCCATAGCATCGGTGGTTGTTACAGAATAATTACCAACCGGAAGTCCTGATGCCAATGCGGCAGTTTGTCCATCACTCCATAAGTAAGTATAAGGTGAAGTTCCCCCGGTAGCAGTAATATTGGCAAGGCCGTTACTTGCTCCTGTACATATATTTGTTTGTACAGCCGTTGATGAAAGTAATGGCGGTTCAGTAACAAATATAGCAGGCGTTATCACACATCCGTTCATATCGGTTACGGTAACAGAGTAATTTCCCATAGTTAATCCCGTAACTGATGTAGTGGTTTGCCCGTTGCTCCATAAATAAGTATAAGATGGTGAACCACCTGAAACTATGACCGAAGCTACACCATTGTTTCCTCCAGAACAAGAAACATTTGTTTGAGATGTAGTAAAAGAAAGAGCTGTTATTGGCTCTGTTATTGATATATAGCCTGTTGTTGTACAAGCATTCGCATCTGTTACAATTACATTATAACTTCCGGCTGTTAAACCAGAAACGGATGAAGTAGTTGATGAAGTATTCCATTGATAACTATAAGAAGGCGTACCACCCGAAACAGTTATTGATGCAGAACCATTATTGCCTCCATAACAGGAAACATCAGTTTTTGAAATTGCTATAGTAAGCGCACCTGCGGGTTGTGTAAGCATCACATTTGAGACTGCTATACACCCGTTGGAGTCAGTCACTGTTACAGTATAATTCCCCGCAAATAGCCCGGTAATATATGAAGTGGTAAGCCCAATGTTCCACTGGTAGGTAAATGGTGCTGTGCCACCCGATGAAATTACAGAAATAGAACCATCACTGCCCCCATAACATGATACATTGGATTGTGAAGTAGTGGATGTAATAGCAGGGAAAAGTGTAATAGCCACTGTAGATACAGCGGTACAACCTTTTGCATCATTGATTGTTACTGAGTAATTTCCAACTGAAAGCCCGGTTGCTGATGAAGTAGTTTGCCCATCATTCCAAAGATAAGTGTATGGAGAAGTGCCGCCCATAACCGTAACAGCGGCAATACCATTGCTTGTACCGCTGCATATATTTGTTTGTGTAGCTGATGATGTAAGAGTTGATGGTTCAGCAATAGAAATAACATCAGATAGTGTACATCCATTACCATCAGTTGTTATTACTGAATAATTCCCGGCTATTAAACCTGTAACAGATGAAGTCACTTGTCCATTGCTCCATTGATAGGTGTAAGGCAATGTTCCTCCTGTCACAATTAAAGAGGCTGCGCCATTATTGCCTCCATAACAGGATATATCATTCTTTGAAACAGAAGACGAAAGCGGTGTTAATGGCTCCGTAATAACAATGGATACTGTTGATATACAATGGTTGGAATCACTGACAATTATACTGTAATTTCCGGCCGATAAACCTGTAATAAATGATGTAGTTTGTCCATCATTCCACAGATAGGTATATGGAGATGTACCACCCATAGGGAAAACAGATGTTGAACCATCGTTTCCTCCATAACAGGAAACATTATTTTGTGAGGTAATGGAAGAAAGAACATCAGCGGGTTCTGTAATGGTTACGGAAGCTGGTGTAACGCATCCCTTTGCATCAATGGTTGTAACAACATAATTTCCGGCTGTTAATCCGCCAACAGACATACTTGTCTGACCATTATTCCATAAATAAGCATAGGGCTGTGTTCCGCCAGATGCACTAACTATAGCAGTACCATTGCTGCCACCATAGCAAGATACATTGCTTTGCGAAATAACAGAAGTTAATGCCTGTGAAGGTTCTGTTATTACAACAGTAGCTGAACTGTTACATCCTTTATTGTCTGTTACATTTACCGTGTATGTACCTGCGGATAAATTTGTTCCGGTTGGCCCATTTCCTCCCATTGGCAGCCAGTTATATGTATAAAAAGGTGTACCACCGGTAACGCCTGCTGCTGCTGTTCCATCATTGCCACCCTTACAGCTCACATTGCCTGAAGATAAAATAAAAATATTCAGTTGATTAGGTTGATTGATTGTAAAGCTTTTTGCAAGCACACAACTATTTATATCCATTACCTGAACTGTGTATGTACCTGCTGAAAGGTTGGTTACTGAACTGCCGGTGCTTCCACCCTGCAGCCAGGTGTAAGTATATCCGGGTGTGCCACCTGATGCACTCACCGTAGCTGTTCCGTTACTCCCTCCAAAACAGCTTACATCTGTTGTTGCAACAGTTAGTGCCAGTGCCGGAGGCTCTGTTATTGGTGGACTTGTAGTAGCTAAAGATTGACATCCGTTAGCATCCGTAACGGTAAGCGTATAGATACCTGCTGTTAAACCTGTAGCATTGGGGCTATTGCCTCCATAAGGTAACCAATGAAAAGAGAAAGGTGCTGTTCCACCGGATATTCCTGCACTGGCAGAACCAGTGGCACCACCATTACAACTTACATTAGTACTGGATATGATAGTTACTGCAGGTGAATTATTATCAATTACATTCATTGATTTTGAAGTGCTGCAAGCATTAGCATCTTTTACCGATACTGTATATGAGCCTGAATACAAATTTTTAGCAGTATCACTATTGCCTCCGTTTGATGACCATTGATACATGTAAGGACTAACTCCTCCTGATACTGAAACATAGGCAATTCCATTGGGTAGACTGCATGTTGAGTTGATTGTCCCAGTCAGCAATGAAATTGCTGTAGGTTGATTAACATTAACGGAATCAGAAAAAGTACACCCCTTAGAATCCGTTACAATAATTGTATAAGCTCCCGATAATAAACTTGAAACATTCTGTGTGCTATAGTTTCCCGGGAGCCAGTTATAACTATATGGGCTGGTTCCACCTGATGCTACAGAGGCAACTGTACCATCTTTACTACCATAACAGGATGTTGGAGTAGAAGATACTGAAACTGAAAGTGCTGAAGCCGGTTGTGTAATTGTAACATTATTTTGTTTCTGGCATCCCTTGTTGTCGGTAACAGTAACCGTATAAGTTCCGGCTTGCAAACCATTTGTTGAAGCCATTGAAGAACTTCCGGGCATCCATATATAACTATAATTCGGTGTGCCACCAGAGGCATTTGCTGTCACGGCACCATCGTTTCCGCCAAAACAGCTTACATTACTTTGATTGATAAAGCTAACAGCTAATGCTGAAGGCTGATTTATGGTTACAAAGCCTATTGAGGTACACCCTTTGCTATCTGTAACTGTTGCTGTATATGTACCGGCTGCTAAACCCGAAATGCTGCTGGTTGTTTGATTACCAGGCTGCCATAGATAAGAATAACCGGGAGTACCTCCTGCTGCATTTATAGAAGCAGTGGCATCAGCGCCTCCATAGCAGGATACATTGGTTTGTGCAGTAGTAAAAGATAAAGATGATGCTGGCTGAGTAATGGTTGCTGATGCAGATATGGTACATCCTTTAGTATCTGTCACTGTTACAGAATACGTTCCTGAAGTTTGCCCTGTTATGGATGAACTACTTTGACCATTACTCCATAAATACGTGTAAAATGGTATACCCCCGGTAGCTGAAACAGACATAAAACCATTACTTCCACCATAACAGGAAACATTCGTCTGTGAAAGAGTAGCATTTAGTATAGTTGGTTGGGTAATGGTAACAGACGCAATAGCGGTACAGCCTTTTGAATCTAAAGTTGTAACAGAATAGCTGCCTGCAGCAAGACCTGCAGCTGTAACGGTTGTTTGTCCGTTGTTCCAGAGATAAGTATAAGGTGTTGTACCACCGGTAGCAATAACCGAAGCTATACCATTGCTGCCACCAAAGCAGGATACATTGCTTTGTGTAGTTGATGATGAAAGTGGTGCAGTTGGTTGTGTAATGGATACTGTTGATATTGTTGTGCAGCCTTTAGAATCAGTAACTGTAGCAGTATAGCTACCAACTGTCAATCCTGTGGCAGATGAATTAGTTTGTCCATTATTCCATAGATAAGTATATGATGGAGTGCCACCGGTGGCAATAACCGTAGCAGAACCATTATTACCTCCATAACAGAAAACGTTACTGAATGAAATAGTAGAAGTTAAGGCCATAGCAGGTTGTATAATAGATACGGAAGCTGATGTAACGCATCCCTTTGCATCAATGGTTGTAACAACATAATTTCCGGATGTTAATCCGCCAACAGACATACTTGTCTGACCATTATTCCATAAATAAGCATAGGGCTGTGTTCCGCCAGATGCACTAACTATAGCAGTACCATTGCTGCCACCATAGCAAGATACATTGCTTTGCGAAATAACAGAAGTTAATGCCTGTGAAGGTTCTGTTATTACAACAGTAGCTGAACTGTTACATCCTTTATTGTCTGTTACATTTACCGTGTATGTACCTGCGGATAAATTTGTTCCGGTTGGCCCATTTCCTCCCATTGGCAGCCAGTTATATGTATAAAAAGGTGTACCACCGGTAACGCCTGCTGCTGCTGTTCCATCATTGCCACCCTTACAGCTCACATTGCCTGAAGATAAAATAAAAATATTCAGTTGATTAGGTTGATTGATTGTAAAGCTTTTTGCAAGCACACAACTATTTATATCCATTACCTGAACTGTGTATGTACCTGCTGAAAGGTTGGTTACTGAACTGCCGGTGCTTCCACCCTGCAGCCAGGTGTAAGTATATCCGGGTGTGCCACCTGATGCACTCACCGTAGCTGTTCCGTTACTCCCTCCAAAACAGCTTACATCTGTTGTTGCAACAGTTAGTGCCAGTGCCGGAGGCTCTGTTATTGGTGGACTTGTAGTAGCTAAAGATTGACATCCGTTAGCATCCGTAACGGTAAGCGTATAGATACCTGCTGTTAAACCTGTAGCATTGGGGCTATTGCCTCCATAAGGTAACCAATGAAAAGAGAAAGGTGCTGTTCCACCGGATATTCCTGCACTGGCAGAACCAGTGGCACCACCATTACAACTTACATTAGTACTGGATATGATAGTTACTGCAGGTGAATTATTATCAATTACATTCATTGATTTTGAAGTGCTGCAAGCATTAGCATCTTTTACCGATACTGTATATGAGCCTGAATACAAATTTTTAGCAGTATCACTATTGCCTCCGTTTGATGACCATTGATACATGTAAGGACTAACTCCTCCTGATACTGAAACATAGGCAATTCCATTGGGTAGACTGCATGTTGAGTTGATTGTCCCAGTCAGCAATGAAATTGCTGTAGGTTGATTAACATTAACGGAATCAGAAAAAGTACACCCCTTAGAATCCGTTACAATAATTGTATAAGCTCCCGATAATAAACTTGAAACATTCTGTGTGCTATAGTTTCCCGGGAGCCAGTTATAACTATATGGGCTGGTTCCACCTGATGCTACAGAGGCAACTGTACCATCTTTACTACCATAACAGGATGTTGGAGTAGAAGATACTGAAACTGAAAGTGCTGAAGCCGGTTGTGTAATTGTAACATTATTTTGTTTCTGGCATCCCTTGTTGTCGGTAACAGTAACCGTATAAGTTCCGGCTTGCAAACCATTTGTTGAAGCCATTGAAGAACTTCCGGGCATCCATATATAACTATAATTCGGTGTGCCACCAGAGGCATTTGCTGTCACGGCACCATCGTTTCCGCCAAAACAGCTTACATTACTTTGATTGATAAAGCTAACAGCTAATGCTGAAGGCTGATTTATGGTTACAAAGCCTATTGAGGTACACCCTTTGCTATCTGTAACTGTTGCTGTATATGTACCGGCTGCTAAACCCGAAATGCTGCTGGTTGTTTGATTACCAGGCTGCCATAGATAAGAATAACCGGGAGTACCTCCTGCTGCATTTATAGAAGCAGTGGCATCAGCGCCTCCATAGCAGGATACATTGGTTTGTGCAGTAGTAAAAGATAAAGATGATGCTGGCTGAGTAATGGTTGCTGATGCAGATATGGTACATCCTTTAGTATCTGTCACTGTTACAGAATACGTTCCTGAAGTTTGCCCTGTTATGGATGAACTACTTTGACCATTACTCCATAAATACGTGTAAAATGGTATACCCCCGGTAGCTGAAACAGACATAAAACCATTACTTCCACCATAACAGGAAACATTCGTCTGTGAAAGAGTAGCATTTAGTATAGTTGGTTGGGTAATGGTAACAGACGCAATAGCGGTACAGCCTTTTGAATCTAAAGTTGTAACAGAATAGCTGCCTGCAGCAAGACCTGCAGCTGTAACGGTTGTTTGTCCGTTGTTCCAGAGATAAGTATAAGGTGTTGTACCACCGGTAGCAATAACCGAAGCTATACCATTGCTGCCACCAAAGCAGGATACATTGCTTTGTGTAGTTGATGATGAAAGTGGTGCAGTTGGTTGTGTAATGGATACTGTTGATATTGTTGTGCAGCCTTTAGAATCAGTAACTGTAGCAGTATAGCTACCAACTGTCAATCCTGTGGCAGATGAATTAGTTTGTCCATTATTCCATAGATAAGTATATGATGGAGTGCCACCGGTGGCAATAACCGTAGCAGAACCATTATTACCTCCATAACAGGAAACATTATTCTGTGTAGTAGTTGAGGCAGGAGCAAGATTAATAATTACAGATACAGTTCCGGCAGGGCGAGGACAACCACCTACTGTTGCAGTAACGGAGTATGTTCCGGCACTTGCAGCAGTTACATTAGTAATAACAGGGTTTTGCAAAGTAGAAGAAAAACCATTTGGACCCAACCAGCTATAGCTTGCTCCAGAGATAGTATTTGCCGAAAGTGTCAATGAATTTCCAACACAAACCGGGCTATTACTGCCTGCTATAGGGGCAACAGGAATTGAATTAACTGTAACTGTAACAAATGCAGGGCCGCCAGGACAGCTTCCATTCATAGCTGTTACGCCATACGTTGTAGTTACCGTAGGTGTGGCAATCGGAGTTGGAGATGTTGGGTTATTTAAACCTGCAGTGGGTGACCATTGATAAGTAGCACCAGCCGGTCCTGTTACACTTAACTGTACTTGTTGTCCCTGACAGATAATGGCATTAGGACTTGTTGAAATTGCAAAGGCAGTTGGCCTCTTAGCAGGAATCAATGCGGCATTAAGGTAAATCCTTCCGGAATTAACCAATTCTATATTGTTAAAATCAGCAGCACCTCCCAGATATTGATGCCCTCCCATATAAAACACATTACCACCAATGGCATCAGAAGTTAATTTAGAGCATGAAACAACAACTGTATCATGCGAATTTTGAGTACTTACCGCGTAGTAATGTCCATTTCTCCACGAGGAGCCTGGTGCTAATCTCCAGTTTTTTCCAGAACCGTTCTGATTTGCCTTCATCAATCCATGAAATTGCATAATAGCCATATCAGGATTATAATAACTGTTGGAGGTAGTATTTATTCCAATTTCAGTAAAACCATTGGTTGTTTGGATTTTCATATTCGCTTCATATCCATCTGTACCGGCTTGAACAGCGTGACATTGCGAAAAAAAATTTCCTCCACTGTAAATAAAATTAATGGGCTGTTTCATAATTGCTGTATCATTAATATCAGAAGCCCAGTGAGCTTCTGAACAGAAGGTATAGCATTCGGAAAGGCCGGTGAACACTCCTGCTGAAATTACTGTATAGTTACTTATTCCTGCATAGTTTAGGATTATCGTATGAATATTTTGGTTCCCACCATTATTGAATACTGCTATCTTAGGTCGCTGGTTAAGAGTGTATCTTACATCCACTGTAACATTTTGAGTTAAACGGTAAACGGCTACATTTCCCCCAAAGGCAGCTATAATTTGAGAAGCCGTTTGTCCCCAATTCGAGTAGGGTGTTTTATTAATCCAGGTACTGTCGATAATAAATGCACTGGCACGAAAATCCTGCATAGAAGCAACAAGAGCTGAGGGGTAAACTCTTTCTACGGTTGCAGAAAAATCTATCCCATCTTTTAATTTACCTGACCTTATCACCCATTTTACTGGTATATCATTTTGAAGAAGCGCATTAACAAGACCATAAGCTTTAAGATTAAAAGGCTGTGGAGGGGTTAGGTTTTGGTGTGCATTATCCATCGGGATAACCAATGAACCAAGAGGAATGGTTTCGAGATGTGCAGGCGGGTTAGGTAAATCATTTGCTTGTGCTGCCGATTTCACAACAGCCATAGAAAAGAACAATAGAAAAATAATATATTCGTATATTTTCCGCATGGAAATGAAAATTTAACTTCCCGCTTAAGATTTTTACTCTGATACACTTTATAAGAATTAGAACTGAAATGTTTGTTTTGAATATGTCTTATTTACAATCACCCATGATTAAATACATCGGTAGTACGTTATAAAAACTCTGCAAGTTGCGTGATTGTTTATTTCTTTAGCAAAAAGTTAATAACTTGGGAAGGATATGAAGAAAATTCCCGGAAAATCATCTCCTAATGCGATTTTTTGCATAGGACATTTATACTGAATCTTACTGACCCGATAGCTATCGGGTTTGCGATAGCAAAACAGGTTAGAGTTGATATTTCAGTAAATTAAAGAGGGTTTATGGCAATGCAAGTATTGTAAATAACCAGCGGGTAGTATTCAATATCAAAGGAAACGATTACAGGCTGGAAAAGTTGTTGAAGGAACCCATGAGAGGATGGTTAGCCAAGAAGCGTTTTTTAAAATTCACCAGCTTAGAGTTAATTTAACCAAATAATATGGAGTAATACATTCCAAGGGAAACGAAGCAATCCCATTAAAGGTTTTTATAAGATGTTCTGGTGGCGGAGAAAGAGGGATTCGAACCCCCGGTGGTGTTACCCACAACAGTTTTCAAGACTGCCGCATTAGACCGCTCTGCCATTTCTCCAAGGTCAAAAGTACTATTTTTTTGACTTCTCCCATAGAAACAGCAAAAAAAATATTTATTCGCTCAGTATCACTGGAGCTAACCTGCTTTGCTAATGGCAAACCAGGTTAGATTCAGTATAGATAGTCTGCAATTGAAATTAAAAATCTATAATATTAAACCTTAAGCTCAAAAATGAGTATAACAAGCGTTAAATGGATATTGAAAAAATTCTTAATACAAGGGAAAGAAAATAGAATAAAAGATTGTATCTTTATAACTCTTAATTTAACCAATGAAGAATAGCTATCTGTACATACGGTTACCTCTCATTTTAGTTGTATTTTGCTGGTTTTTAGCATCCTCAAAATCTTTTTCCCAAATTTTTTATAACGGGGGTGCTGATATTGGTATTGATCCGGGCACCATTCTTTATGTGGGTGGCGGAATTAAAAATGATGTTGGTGGTTTTATCAAAAACGATGGTGATATATATTTGACAGAAAACTGGACGAATGAGGAACCTGGGGGGCTTGCACCCACATCAGGTAAAGTTATTTTATACGGTTCAACACTCCAGAACATACAAGGCTCACAACCTACCACATTCAATAATTTAGATTGTGAGTTTGGAAGTACCAAGAAACTTCAGGTGAATACTATTGTTGGCGGTACTTCTGGTATATTTGCATTAGATTCATGCCCGTTTGATTTAAACAGTTATACCTGTACTATTACAAATTCTTCGTCTTCTGCTATTACACGTTCTACAGGATATATCATTTCTGAAACAGAACCAACACCCGGCTATGGAAGAGTGCAATGGGATATTGGTAATTTGAATAGTACTTATACGATTCCTTTTGGTAGTGGTTCTGTAGCAGATGCAGATATCCCTTTTATTTATGATGTTACTGCTGCTGGTACAATTACGGCTGGCGATACCGGCAATATTTCTGTTGCGACTTATCCTACAAATGATGCAGCAAGTCCTAATAACCGTCCCTTACCTACTGGTGTTAGCAATTTAAATGATGCCGATGGAAATGAAAGTGCACCAGATTGTGTCGACCGTTTTTGGATAGTGGATATTAATAATTACTCAACAAACCCTACTGCCGACATTACCTTTACTTATAGAGATTCAGAATGGAATGGTGGAACTAATATTATAACAGAGGATAGTCTTGAAGCCTGGAAATGGAATGGTTCTCAATGGCAGAATCCTACTGTTGGGATTGCTGATGTTAATGGAAACACCGTTACAGCTCCTTCCATTAATTATGCTGGTCCATGGACATTAACTATGAAGAAAGGTCCCGTATTGCCGGTTGAATGTGGCGACTATAAGGTACCCAATGCATTTTCTCCAAATAATGATGGGCATAACGATTTATTTGTGCTTCATGGTTGGGACAAATGCGTTTCAAATTTTTCTCTGGTAATTTTTGACCGCTGGGGTGAAAAAGTATATGAAACAAGCAACCCTGCTAATTCATGGGATGGTAAATACAAAGGTAAAACTCTTGATCCTGCCGTATTTGTATATTATATTGATGCAAAATCGAACTCCGGTGAAAAAGTAAATAAGAAAGGTAATATTTCACTGATACGATAATTGCCGGCCATCTTTCCATCTTCGTTTCTTTTATATTTCACTTATAACTCATGTTACGCAAAGAAAAAGATTTAAAAATGATAGACTTTTATACTTGTAATGGACAAGAGAATTGAAAGAGAGAAGGGTGATTTTCTCAAAAAGACAATAAAAATGACTGCTTTAAATAATTCATAATCACTACCATTGTCATTTCGAATCCTGCTGAAAGCAGGAAGAGAAATCTTTGCAACTGATTGACAAGATTTCTCACTGCGTTCGAAATGACAGGTGGAAATATAGAGATATTCTGAATTAGATATAAATTTTGCGTAACATCAGTTATAAATAATCTATACACTAATGAAAATAGAACAAATATATACAGGATGTTTGGCGCAGGGCGCTTATTTTATTTTCTCGGAAGGAGAAGCCGCTGTGGTGGATCCTCTAAGGGAAATAACACCTTACATTCAAAAAGCGCAGAAAGAAAATGTTAAAATAAAATATGTACTGGAAACCCATTTTCATGCCGATTTTGTAAGTGGTCATATTGATTTGGCAGATGCAACAGGAGCTACTATTGTTTTTGGACCAAATGCAAATCCTTCTTTTAAAGCTCATATTGCAAAAGATGGCGAAGAGTTAAAGGTAGGTAAAGCAACTATTAAAGTATTACATACTCCGGGCCATACGATGGAATCGGCTACTTATCTTTTGTTTGATGAAAAAGGCAAAGAATATGCAATTTTTAGCGGTGATACACTTTTTATTGGTGATGTAGGACGCCCCGACCTTGCAGTCAAATCTGATCTGACGGTTAATGATCTTGCAGGTATTTTATTCGATTCACTTCGCAATAAAATTATGCCTTTGCCGGATCATATAATTGTATATCCGGCTCATGGAGCCGGTTCAGCTTGTGGAAAACACATGAGTAAAGAAACTATTGATACGCTTGGAAATCAAAAAAAGACGAATTACGCCCTAAGAGCCAATATGACAAAGGCGGAGTTTATTAAGGAAGTTACTTCCGGCCTGCTGCCTCCCCCCTTTTATTTTCCACTAAATGCCAGGTTAAACAAAGAAGGTTATAGTAGCATTACCGATGTTATACAAAAGGGGACAAAGGCTTTAAACCCGGAAGAGTTTGAACAAGTGGCAAATAAAACAGGAGCTTTATTATTAGATGTAAGAGACCAGGCTTCATTTGCAAAAGGGTTTATACCTAATTCTATTAATATTGGCATAGATGGAAACTTTGCTCCATGGGTAGGAGCATTGATAACTGATATTAATCAGCCAATTTTATTAATAACCGATGAAGGCAGAGAAGAAGAAACTGTTGTACGTTTGGCACGCGTAGGGTACGATAACACATTGGGGCATCTCAAAGGCGGTTTTAATGCTTGGAAAAATGCAGGCAAAGAAACAGACCATGTCAATTCGATTTCCGTGCAAACATTTGTTGACACATATAAAGCAAACCCCAACATTTCTATTATTGATGTAAGAAAAGCAAACGAATACCAGTCGGGCCATATTATGGATGCCATAAACCTGCCTTTAGACAATATAAATGATGGCATGCCATTAATTGATAAAAATAAAACCTACTATGTTCATTGTGCAGGGGGATATCGTTCGATGATATACACTTCCATATTAAAATCGAGAGGATATGATAACCTTATAAATATAGAAAATGGCTTTAAAAGTATTGTTGCTGAGTATCCTGATACTAAAGTGAGTTCCTGTGTGTGTTAAAATCATATCATTTTAATAAAATGAAGGAGGATGTAGGCAAATACAAACAAATAACAAACACCAGCCAGCATAATCCATTTGATGATATTATCAGCCTTCCGAAAAGCTGTTTTGGTGGTTGCTTTCATAATTTGAAAGATTAAATACAATAAAGGAAGCTGAAGACAAATAATAAAATAGCTGAATGTCAGTAAATCTTTTTTTTGCAGCTGCAATACCTGGTAATAGCATATAAAAGCCAGAATAACACCTGCAATGATAACTATAATGAGTTTGCTGTATTTGATGCCTATTACAATAGGCATTGTATTGTAACCATGTTCTTTATCGCCCTCATATTTCTCCATATCCTTTATAATTTCACGCATAAGAGTAATCAAAAATGTAAAAAATGTAATGCCTGAAATATATATCCAAATGCTTCTAAAACTTAATGACTCATCTATAGGTAAATAGGCTTTGTAGCATGGGATTAATTCATAAACCACTACAGCAAAAGGAATCATAGCTGTAAAAACAGCTATAACAACGTTTCCTATTAAAAATTGCTTTTTGAAGGTAGTAGAATAAAACCACAACCCGGAAATACAGATAAAATGGGCAAAAGCAAGTTTAGATGCGTTAATAGAATATGAAATATAAAGCCCAATAATAAAAGCAATAATATTAATAACCATGTGTGCGCCCATGGCAACACGTCTCTTCACACCTTTATCAATAATAAGACGCTCTGGTTTATTGACTTTATCGGTACGTACATCAAAATAATCATTAATTATATAGCCGGCTGCTGCAATCATGATTGTGGAAAGAACCAATAAAAAAAACTGCAGCTCACTCAACTGCAATGTGTAATAACTGCTTTGCGCTTTTAAAATAGGATATATTAAGCACCAGCGAACTACGTATTGCGTGAAGGCAATAATTAAAAGGTTCTGAATACGAATTAATTTGAGAAAAGAAAACATACAGATTAAAGCTCTTTATCACTACATTCTAAATTCCAGCAAGAGTCCACTTCCCCTGTACTCTCATCACCTGCTCAATAATGTCACGCACACAACCTTTGCCTCCCTTTTTATCCGAAACATAGATAGAAATACCTTTTATTTCATGTACTGCATCATTGGGGCATGTAGGCACCCCAACACGTTTCATTACTTCATAATCAGGAACATCATCACCCATATAAAGAACTTCATCCGGCTGAATATTGTAGGTAAGGATGAACTCATTAAATGCATCTACTTTATCATCCACCCCTAAATATATATCATAAACCCCCAACCCATTAAGTCGTTTGCGTGTCATCTCATACTTACCACCGGAAATAACTGCAATTTTATACCCTCTCTTCACAGCCAGTTGTATCGCAAAACCATCTTTGATATTCATCGCACGCAACTGTTCTCCGTCAGGCAATAAAATAACGGAGCCATCCGTAAGCACTCCATCAATATCAAATATGAAAGCTTTGGTGCGTGTGAGTTTTGTTTTAAAATTTTCCATCGAAGCGAATTTACTGTTTTTTCTGCTTATTCAAATCTATAATGCTTTTACTTAACAGTTTGTATAACTGTTGGTAGCTATTATTATATTTCAGCATTTTCAGATGATTATCCATTGTTCTCTTATCATTTCGTATTGCAGGGCCTGTTTGCACTTTAGAAGGTGAGGCATATTTTATTTTTTTTGCGGTTTCCTCAATCAAAGGCTTTAATATATCTAAAGACAAGTCATTGTATATTAAAATATTTTCAGCAATTGCATACAGATGGTTACTGAAATTGCATGCAAAAACAGCAGCCAAATGAATGATTCTGCGTTGCTCTGAATTTATTTTTTGCACATTGTTACTAATACTTCCTGCAAGAGAAACAAGAGTATTTAGTGTGGCGATATTGCCGGCTTCCAGACAAACCGGAACTCCTTTAAAGTTAATTTTATTTGTTTTAGAAAAAGTTTGTAATGGATAAAATACTCCATAATTCTTAGTTACAGGTTTTAATACATTTAATTCAACACTTCCTGAAGTATGTACAACAATTTTATCCTTCAGGTTCAATTGTTTAGCCACTTCGGCAATAGCATCGTCCTTTACAGCAATAATATATATATCAGCTGTTTTATCAATCGCTTTCAAAGAATCAGTATAAGCGCATTTCAATGATTTTGATAGCGCAATAGCAGAAGACGGATGTTTACTATACACCTGAACAATAGTATGTCCCGCTTTTTGTAATGTGAAAGACAACTGCGTAGCCACATTACCGGCACCAATCAGGACTATTTTGTAATTTACATTTTTATATTTAATGATTATCCCAGACATGATTAATAGTGTGTACAAATATACTAATTAACAATATTAAGACATCAACCAGTCTTTTCAACTATCAAAAATAATACATCACCGAAAAGTTAAAAAATTTTCATTTTACCGGATTTAGCTTTGCTGGGCAAAAAGTGAAATAGTTGAAAAATACAACAGTTTATAAATAAATAAACAAAACAAAAATATGGATACAAAAAGTAAAGTAATATTTGGCGTACTGGCTGGTGCAGCTGCTGGTGCATTATTAGGTGTATTATTCGCACCAGATAAAGGTTCTGAAACACGCAGGAAAATTGCAGAATCAGGCGGTGATTTATCGGAAACATGTAAAGAAAAACTAAATGAATTTCTTGCCGACCTGAATGAAAAAATAAAACCAATAAAAGAAAATTGGAAAGAAAAAGCGGATGAAAAACAAAGCCAGACTGCCTAAAAGTTCTCTGTACTTATTCGGTTCAAATAACACAGATTTTAGTACTCATAATTTTAATTAGTATGGGAAAGGCCAGTTGAGATAAAAGCGCAGTGGCCACTGAAAAATGAATCATAAACAGATGAAAGCAAACCTGGGACTATTTGATAAAGCAATAAGGATTGCTGCTTCTATTTTAATTGTCATATTACTGATGACAATTGTTATTCCTGTGCCGGGAGCCATTTTCGGTTGGATAGTTGTTGCTATTTTAATTATCACAAGTGCTATCAGTCGTTGCCCCATATATGGAATGTTTGGAGTAAATACAAAAAAGAATTTAAATGATAAAGCACATAGTTATTACAGGAATCAAAAGCAATTTAACTTGTATAGCTAAAATCCTTATTTTATAACAGAAATGAATTTTAAAACAGAATCAATGAAATCAAACATCTTATATCTGTGCGTACTTTGCCTGGTATTAGCTTTTAATTCATGTAAGAAAGAAGCCGGAAAGGGTGGCACCTCTGGCATAAGAGGAAAAGTATATTCGAAGTACTATAATAAAAATTTTTCTGTTTTAGCCGATTCCGGTTATGCTCCGGATACAGACGTTTATATTATATATGGTGATGGATTTTCTTTTGGAGACCGCCAAAAAACATCCTACAACGGATCTTACGAGTTTAAATACCTTGAAAAAGGAAATTACAAGATATATGCTTATTCTGAAGATTCAACCGGTGCTTATTCTAATCATGTTAATCAGTATGCACCGGACATTGCTATTATAAAGGAAGTTAGCATTACAAAAAACAGACAAAAAGTAGAAGTAGAAGATATTCATATTGTTCAGTAATATAAAATAAGGTCTGTCACTGAATTTGTTTTGGACAGCTCATAAAAAAACACATTTTCTCATATAACAGCAAAGGTGAGAGAAATATAGAAGATACCTATAATTCTGAGAAAAAACTTATAAAAAAAGTGATTTTCATTTATGATAATAAAGGATTAAAAACAGAAAAAAAAACCTACAATGAGAGTGATGTGTTAGAAATGATAAGAAAATATGTTTGTGAATTTTAAAATGAAATTATGAAATCATTGATAAGTCTATTTTTAATAGGCATTTTGTTAATGCCTGCAATAGAATGTTTTTCACAGGAAGATAAACAGTCTTCCTATTCTTCCGATGAATCTGTTATTGCAGACAACTCTAAGAAAATAAAAAAAGATACGGAAGATAGCTTCTATAATATTCAGATTGATAAACTATCCGGAAAGTTCTTTGCCCGCATGGCTATTAATTTAATAGCTGTATTGGTTCTTATTCGTTTTATCTATTTTCCAAACTATAAAAAAAGAGAATTATTTTTTACTTTTTTTGCTTTTAACCTTATCATCTTCCTTATATCTTATTTGCTAAGTAAAGTAGATATAGGAATGGGAGCAGCCTTTGGACTTTTTGCTGTATTCTCTATGTTAAGATACCGTACAGAAAATATTTCAGCCAAAGATATGACTTATTTATTCCTGGCTATTGCTATCGGCCTTATCACAGCAATCAGCAAAGCTTCTGTTTTTGAACTGGGGATTCTAAATATGATGATACTTCTCACTACTTATCTTCTAGAGGGCAGCTTATTTCTCAAAAGAGAATTTTCTCAATCTATTGAATATGAAAACATTGAAATGATAAAACCTGAAATGCATCCAGCCTTAATCACAGATTTAAAACAAAGAACAGGCTTAAATATACATAGGGTAGCAATAGGGAAAGTTAATTTTCTAAAAGATACAGCAATGGTTAAGCTTTATTATTATGAGGATAACGCTAAAGAATATTCAACATACACTTCTCCAACCATTATTAATAATGCCGTCATCAGCAGCAATAAATAAGATAATAATTTTTAAAGGTTGAAACAAAATTTTTTTTGTGCAAGCTGTAAAGCTTGTTTACTCAGAATGATGGCAGTATCCGGGTTGTTATTACTTAGTTCAAAAGCAAGTACATTAAGGGCATTTATGCGTACGGTGTCATGAAAGTTTGAATTGGAGGAGCGAAGTAAGAGTTGCAGGGAAGTCTGGATAGAGGCCTTTTAATTATACTCTGACTCCAATCACACAAATATCATCCACCTGTTCTAAACCGGCTTTCCAATTTTCAATAAAATCGTTTAAATACTGCTGTTGCTCCTGCAGTGTTTTTTGTTGAATGGAGAGAAGTATTTCTTTAAATTTTTTTGTCATCAGTTTTTTTCTGTTTTCACCGCCAAATTGGTCGGCATAACCATCTGTAAAAATATAAAAGGTATCGCCTTGTTGCAATTGTATTTCATGGGTTTCAAAATGGGCATCATCAGGTGTAAGCCCGCCTATAGCTTTTTTAGTTGCTTTTATTTCTATTAGTTCTGTTTGACCTTTTCTGACAAACCAAAGAGGGCGGTTTGCTCCGGCATATTGCAACTTCATCGTTACTTTGTCAAAAATACAATAAGCAATATCCATCCCATCACGACTTTGGGAATCTGTGAGCTGCTGTTTTAATGATAGTTTTACTAATCTGTTCAAATGACTTAATATGCCAGATGGGTTATTCCACTGATGCTTATGAAAAATTTCATTCAATAAAACCGTTCCGATAAGACTCATAAAGGCTCCAGGAATACCATGGCCAGTGCAATCTACAGCCACAAAAAACAATTTATTATCCAGTTTTTCCAACCAGTAAAAATCCCCGCTCACCACGTCACGCGGTTTGTATAAACTAAATGAATCCGTCCACAAATCTTGTATTTTAAAGAGAGGCAAAACCGAATCTTGTATGTGTTTTGCATATGCAATGCTTTGACCTATTTCGTGATTTTTTTCATCTACTAATTCTTTTTGTTTTTCTACCTCTGCTTTTTGTTGGGTAATGATAACATTTGCAGTTTGTTTTTGCCTGTAGCTTCTGAAAATAAAAAGAGCAAGCAACAAAACAAGCCCAAAACCAATGATAAAATAATTGCGCTGCAAGCGTTGATGTTTTAGTTCTTCTACAGCAATAGCATCCTTTTTATCTTGTTCAGCTTTTTCCTTTGCTTGTTTTGTTTCAAACTCAAAATTCATTTCGGAGCGAACTATTTTTTTTGTGTTTTCTTCATTAAAAAGGCTGTCTTTTGCTGCTATATATTTTTTGTAATGTTCTAGTGCTTTGTCGGGTTGGTGAGTTTGGGTGTAGAGTTCGGCCATGGAATTTTCTAATCGCATTGTAAAGTCCAATAACCCAATGCTGTCGCAGCGTGTCAGTGCTCTTTGCAAATATTCTTTGGCTTGTTTGTATCTTTTTGTTTCAGTGTAAAGCAAACCTATGTTGCCAAGGTGACGGGTAATTTCATTTTTATCTCCCAACTCTTCCGCCATTTTCAACGCCTTGAAATAATGGTCTAATGCTTTTTTGTACAAGGAATCAGCACCGGCAATATCTTGCGGAAACTTCGCTGCGTTCGCTTGGTCATTATAGCAAGCTCCGATGCTTCCGATGGTGACAGCAATTGCATATTTATTTCCTAACTCTTCCGCCATTTTCAATGCCTTGAAATAATAGTCCAATGCTTTGGTATAGTCGCCTTGGTTAGAATAGATATCCCCGATGTTGCTAAGGTTCAATGCAATTGTATTTTTATTTCTCAACCCTTCGGCTATTTTCAATGCTTTAAAATAATAGTCCAATGCTTTTGGATAATCGCCCTGAGCCTTATAGATAAGTCCGATGTTGCCAAGTATTGCGGAAATTCCTTTTTTATCTTCCAATTCTTCTGCCATTTTTAATGCTTTGAAATAATAGTCCAATGCTTTAGTATGGTCGTCTTTGTGATCGTAAGCAACTCCAATGTTACCGAGTATTACCGAAATTCCTTTTTTGTCATTTAATGATTCCATTATTTTAAGAGCTTTGAAACAATAGTCAAGAGCAAGAGAGTTGTTGCCTTTGAAAAGATGAAGCGTTCCAAGATTAGAATAGGATTTTGAAATGAAACGCATCCTCACATCTTTCCCAATGGAAGGTGGAAGGTACTCTGCTATATTCAGTGCTTGAGTAATTAGTATAATTGCGGTATCAGGGTTATTATTTTTAAGTTTTTTAGCGAGCGCATTGAGTGTATTTATTCGGCTGGTGTCGTGGAGGCAGTTTGTATAAAGCAGGGAACGCAGGGAATCAATGGTTGGGCCTCGCTCGCCACCTGTTTTATCTTGTTGAGCAAGAGAGGTGAACCAGCAAAGGAAAATCGCAAATAGTAGAAAAAAATATTTCATTGTTGCAACATTTGTATTTTTCGGAGGTCTAATTGAAATGTAAAATTTATCATACTAGTAATTCCAAACTTACCCGAACAATTTCTCCCATATTTTTACTCTTTAAAAATGGCTGGTAAGAATAATGAGCAGCTAATTCTTTTTTCAAAGTGTCTATTTTTTCAGGAAGTGAAAGTGTATCCATACACATAGCGTCCAACAAACGATCAGTTCTACGATGTGCGCGTTTAATACGTTTGGCAATCAATGTACGTTCTTCCTGCTGATATTGCTGAACTGTTTCCGGATTTAAATGTTTAATGCTGATGTCTACGTAGTAATTGTTCTCTTTAAAATACTGCGGCATATAGATTCGTTTTCTGCTTTCATAACATTGCTGGTCAAAGTCAATTGCACGGAATCTGTATTGTACATCATCAAAATCCGCAGTTACATCAATCACAAAGTTATAAGCACGCATATCGCCTAATAATCTTACAAAACAACGTTCATTGAATTTAACAAACTCTTTGGCCATACGTACTTCATTCAATTCAAGCCATTGATAATCCTGCTTGGTAAACATATCTCCCGGAATGCCTGCAATATGTTCTTCCACCAACGTATCCTTATCTACCAGGAAGTTAATACGGTTAGGAGATAGCAAATCCTCCAGCTCTAATCCATATACACGGGATGCATCTGCAATTTTTACATAGTAATAATCATGGTTGTCATTATATTGATTTACAATACGTATGCGGAAAGGTTTAGAATTGCCAAAAGGGCAGTAATCAACTCTGTCTACCTGTAAGTGTTCCATCAGTGATTCATTGCCATCAAATTTCATCATAGCATACATTTTCACTAAGCGGTAATGTATATCTTCCATTTCGGAGGGTTGAAAAAGCACTGTTTTCCATAGTGTATCCTTTCCATGTTTATCCTTTTGAGGAATAATGGAAAAATATCGGAGCAGTTCACTGTATGTAAAAGGTATTTTTACAAGACGGTTATAGTTAAACAAATAGTCTTTCAGCGGTTCGCTGACCGGAAAAAATAATTTCTTTTTAGAAATGATATTTGTATCCATGACTATTTAAATTAAAATAAACCCTCCCCAATAGGGGAGGGCAGGGTGGGGTTTTAAAACTCCAGCGTTCCCTGCATTTCTTCCGGGTTATCGTGCTTTTTTTTCTTCTTTTTTTCTTCCGAAGGCAGTTTTATTTCCGCATTGATCATCTGGTCAATGGAAACAACAGGTTTTTCAGTAGATTTTTCGGGAGCATTGGCTTTTTTCAAGGCTTCCAATGGCGACATACCGCTTTCCTCAAACTCTTCCAGCACTTCTTCTTCTATTGGCACTTCAACAGGCGGCAACATGTTAATCTCTTTTATTTTTGAGTAGGAAAGTTTATTACCTTTTGCTTTATACCCTTTTACAGCTATAAAATCAACTAAATTGATTTGTTCATTTGGTAGTTCCTTGTCTTTTACTTTACTGAATTTTAGTTCAACTACCGGGTTAGCCTCTGTAGTTGCCAGCTCTAAGCGCGAACCTTCTGTTTCACTAATGAATAATACTTTTTTATCTGCACTTTCAACTAAGAAACGTTTTACAAAATAAGTTTTACTTTCACCATCTAAATAAATTGCTGTTAGCGGTTTGTTCGGCCTCCATTTTTCTATCAACACCATATCTTCATCAAAGTGGGTTGCCAGGTCAAAGCCGGTGAGTTTATAATAGCCGCTTTGAGTAATGGTTAATATTTTATCATCCGATGCAAAGCTGCCAAGGAAAGTACCGCGTTTATCTGTATTCAGGCGTTGTACAGTATCGTCAAACCATATATCCAAAGCACCAAGGGTTGATAAACCTTTTTGTTTCAGTACAATTTTTTTAACAGCATATTTTGTTACCACATTTCCCATAGAATTGCGGCCTTTGATGGCTAAATCTGCAAAATTAAGGTCCCACTGTACTTTACGCAGTCCTGGCATAGGTTTTAACTGTACTTCCACAATTTCTGATTCACCGTTTGGATTAGCAGTAAAATAAAGCACTTCCGAACCCTTTGTCCCCTTCGTTAAATCATATTGTTTATCGCGGGTGATACCGGTAACCGGGAAGCGTTTCATAAAAACACTTCCTTTAGTGCCATCCCGGTAAATCATATTGTATATTGTACGCTCATCATTCTTTTTATATACGGCAATATGGATAAGGTCTTTTCCTACAAAAGCTTTATCCTGAACCTTAGTAACCATCATTGTTCCATCCTTTCGGAAAACAACAATATCATCAATATCTGAACAGTCAGAAATAAATTCATCTTTCTTTAATCCAAAGCCTGCAAATCCTTCCTCACGGTTCACATACAGTTTTTCATTTGCAATCACAACACGTGTCGCAACAATATTTTCAAACGATTTTATTTCTGTTTTACGCTCTCGACCTATACCATATTTCTTTTTAAGGTTTTTGAAATATTCGATGGCATACTCAATTAAGTTGGCAAGATGATGATCTATCTCTTTGATACGTGCATCCAAGGCTTTCATCTTTTCATCCGCTTTGGCAGAGTCAAAACGGGTGATACGTATCATTGGTATCTGTGTCAGTTTCTCATAATCATCATTGGTGGTTTCGCGAATAAATTGTTTTTTATATTTCGTAAAACGCCCGTCCAAATAACTGAACAAAGAAGGTTTATCCGAGTAATGTTTAAAATCAATATACATCTCATCCCTGATAAATATCTTCTCTAATGAAGCAAACATATACGATTCCTGCAATTCTGTTTTTTCAATTTCCAGTTCACGTTTTAATAATTCCAGTGTTTTCTGCGTGGAAATTTTAAGCATTTCATTTACGCCTACAAAATGCGGTTTATCATTTTCAATGATACAGGCATTTGGAGAAATGGATACTTCACAATCTGTAAAAGCATATAATGCGTCAATGGTTTTATCCGGTGAAATACCTGGTACTAAGTGAATTACTATTTCAACATTTTCTGCAGTATTGTCTTCTACTTTACGTATTTTAATCTTGCCCTTGTCATTTGCAGCAATTATGCTGTCAATCAATGAACCTGTAGTAGTACCAAATGGAATCTCATTAATCACCAGCGTTTTTTTATCCAACTGCGAAATTTTTGCACGTACACGTATTTTTCCACCGCGTAAACCATTATTATAACCTGAGAAGTCGGCAGTCCCTGCCGTTGGAAAATCGGGGAGTATGTCGGTACGTTTGCCGCGTAATACGGCAATAGAAGCATCTATCAGTTCATTAAAATTGTGTGGCAGAATTTTGCAGGCTAAGCCAACAGCAATACCTTCAACGCCTTGTGCAAGGAGTAATGGAAATTTTACAGGCAGGGTTTCCGGCTCTTTATTACGTCCGTCATAACTTGCCAGCCATTTTGTTGTTTTTGGGTTAAATACTACATCGTGCGCAAATTTTGAAAGACGTGCTTCGATATAACGCGGTGCGGCTGCCCTGTCGCCCGTTAAAATATTGCCCCAGTTTCCTTGTGTATCAATCAGCAAATCTTTTTGTCCCAATGCTACCAAGGCATCACCGATGGACATATCGCCATGAGGGTGATACTTCATTGTATGCCCGATGATGTTTGCTACTTTATTGTAACGCCCGTCATCCAGCTCATTCATGGCATGTAATATCCTGCGTTGCACAGGCTTTAGGCCATCTTCAATATAAGGCACGGCACGTTCAAGGATTACATAAGATGCATAATCCAAAAACCAGTTTTCATACATGCCGGAAACATGAATTACATTGTGTAATTCTTCACCGCCTTCGCCATTTAATTCATCGTTTGTGTTTTCTTCGTTAATCATAATTTTTTACCATTCAACCTATATATTAAACAAACTCATTTTGTCAAAAATTCCAACAGTTTTTTAGGATCCTGTCTATTATCCCAAAATCCTGTAATTATAATAAAATCGGGTGTGATTTTATAAAAAATGCTGAAGTGGCCAATTGAAGACATCCTGGTGTCGGGATAGTCGGTTAATTTGTAGGATTCAGGATGGCTTAAAATCGTTTTGGTTTGTTTTGCAATAAGTTTAATTAATTTTTCTGCATATACAGTAGAGCCATTGTGTTTTGTCCAGAACTTTAATATTTCTCTCCTTTGTCTGGCTGCGGTTTCAGTCCAAACTACAGTTCTTTTAACCATTTCAGATCGTCTTTGTCCAATTGTTTTTGAGAAATCAGTTTATCGGTCTTTATGTCTTTATCGCTTAATTTAAGCATCAGCACTTGTTCTTCACTTAGTTTTATTTTGTCTTGATCCGTATTACTACTTTCTACAAGTCGATACAAAGCTGATAAAAAATCTTTATTTGAAATGGTTAAGAGTTTATCAATTATTCCGTTTCTTATATGATCAATTGTTGCCATGGTTGCTTTTATATTTAAAGTTAGCCAATATTTTTGAATTAAAGCGATTACTTGGTAGTTCTTCAAAATTATCCTTTAATCGCTGTTGGTTTAGAGCAAATCCTTTTATAAGATAATCTTTTAATCGTTGTGTTGCCCATTGACGGAATTGGATGCCTTGTTTCACCTCTATCATTCACTCTCCACCAAATCCTTCTCTACCTTCAGATTCTCAATAATAAAATCCTGGCGTTCCGGTGTATTTTTACCCATATAATAGCCCAATAGCTCAACAATGCTTCTATCCTTACCAATAATTACAGGGTCTTTACGAATATCTTTTCCGATAAAATGTTTAAATTCATCTGGTGAAATCTCACCAAGTCCTTTAAATCGGGTAATTTCTGGCTTTGCACCTAATTTACTGATTGCGCTTCTTCTTTCTTCTTCGCTGTAACAATAAATGGTCTCTTTTTTATTTCGTACACGGAACAGAGGTGTTTGCAGGATATACACATGCCCGTTTTTTACAAGATCCGGGAAAAACTGAAGGAAAAATGTAAGTAACAGTAAACGAATGTGCATACCATCCACATCAGCATCTGTGGCAATTACAATATTGTTGTAACGAAGGTTTTCTATGCCATCTTCAATGTTTAAAGCGGCCTGTAACAGGTTAAACTCTTCATTTTCATAAACAATTTTTTTTGTCAGACCAAAAGCGTTCAGTGGTTTTCCTTTCAGGCTGAATACAGCTTGTGTATTTACATCACGTGTTTTTGTAATAGAACCGCTTGCAGAATCTCCCTCACAAATAAATAAAGTAGAATCTAACTTACGTTCATCATTATTAGATGTTTTGTGAATACGACAATCGCGAAGCTTTTTGTTATGAAGGTTTGATTTCTTTGCCCGTTCACGTGCCAGCTTCTGTATGCCTTGTAAATCCTTACGTTCACGTTCGCTTTGCTGTATCTTTTGCAGAATAGCTTGTGCCATTTCCGGGTTCTTATGCAAAAAATTATCTAACTCAGTTTTTAAAAAATCACCAATAAAAGCCTTTACCGAAGGGCCTTTGGGGCCTATTTCCTGTGAACCTAATTTGGTTTTGGTTTGTGATTCAAAAACGGGTTCCTGTACTTTTATACTTACTGCAGCAATGATGGATGTACGTATATCTACCGCCTCAAAGTCCTTTTTGAAAAATTCACGAATGGTTTTCACTACTGCTTCACGAAAAGCTCCCTGATGGGTTCCACCTTGTGTGGTATGCTGCCCGTTTACAAACGAATAATACTCTTCACCATATTGCTGATTGCTATGTGTTATGGCCACTTCAATATCATAACCTTTTAAATGGATAGTAGGATATAATATAGGGCCGCTGATATTCTGTGTAAGCAAATCGAGCAAACCGTTTTCAGAATAAAATTTTTGCCCGTTATAGTTAATCGTTAAGCCGGTATTCAGATAGGCGTAGTTCCATAACATTTTCTCTACATACTCATTGATAAAATGGTAATTGCCGAAAATGCCTTCATCAGGAGTAAAAGTAACAAGCGTTCCTTTGCGTGTGTCTGAAGCAACAATCTTTTCTTCTTTTAGGAGATTACCTTTTGAAAAAGCAGCTTCTTTTGTCTGGTCATCACGGAACGACTGAACTTTAAAATAGCTCGATAAGGCATTTACAGCTTTGGTTCCCACTCCATTTAAACCAACTGATTTTTTAAAAGCCTCTGAATCATATTTAGCTCCCGTATTTATTTTAGAAACCACATCCACTACTTTTCCTAAAGGAATACCACGTCCATAGTCACGTACACGTGCGGTTTTCTCTTTGATGGTAATATCAATGCTTTTTCCATTGCCCATCACAAATTCATCAATACAGTTATCAATAGTTTCTTTTAAGAGGATATAAATACCATCATCGGGTGAGGAGCCATCTCCCAGTTTTCCTATGTACATTCCGGGACGTAAACGTATATGCTCATTCCATTCCAGTGTACGTATGCTATCTTCCGTATATTTTACTTCTTTTTCTGCCATATTATTAAAATATTATTAAAATAACACTATCCCCCTCTTCTTCGTCCGAAAGAACTCCTTCGGAGGAGAGGGGCAGGGGTGAGGTGTATGCAAAAGTACCATCTTCCATTTCGATTTTAATATAATTATTCTCTATGAGCGTATACTTTTTCAATCTTAACATACTCATTT
>JAHEXZ010000032.1:49079-53778 GCA_023251835.1 Bacteroidota bacterium
AACTCCTTTACAACCTTCTTCTGAGGCCATATAATCACGTGCAGGCTTTGTGGTGTTTTTAATTGATTTAATGTCAGATAATATTGGGTAATTATTTCCTTTTTGGATTTCTAATCTGCTTTTAGTAATTTTTTTGGCGATATCTATATCCACAAATTCGGTTTTAAAAGCTCCGATAAGAATCCCTTCTTCTATCTTGAATTTAGCATATTCATTTTCTGAATGAATTATTTTTTCCATAACTCTCAATCTGTGAAACTTGTTTAGTATTATTTTCGTTCAATTCCGCTAAATTATAACAAAGGTATTTAAAATATACATAAGATATACCTATGGCTAAAATCAATCATAATAACTCCTTAGACACCATTGATGAATTGCTCACAGATGCCAAGCAAAGGGGGGTAGTTCATCTGATAGCAGATGTTAATGCTATTTCAGGCCGGAAGCTGCCTGTTTCAAATAAAGAGCTTTTAAATTTTGGCACCTGTGGTTATTTAGGCCTGGAGTTAGACCAACGTTTAAAAGATGGCGCTATTGATTTTACTCAAAAATATGGGACTCAGTACGGCATATCCCGTGGTTATCTGTCTTCGGGCATTAATGAGCTATTGGAGCAATATTTATCTGAAATGTTTGGTGGAAGGCGCATAATTACATACTCCTCTACATCATCAGCTCACATTTCAGTTATTCCAACATTAATTACACAGGAAGATGCTGTTATATTGGACCAACAGGTTCATTTTAGTGTGCAAACCGCTGCTCAGATGCTGAGGCAAAGAGGGGTGCCCATTGAAATGATACGGCACAGCAGCATGGAAATGCTTGAAAAACAGGTGATACAGTTAAGTCAGAAACACAAAAAAGTATGGTACCTGGTTGATGGGGTATATTCCATGTATGGCGATGTAGCACCCTTAGATGATTTATTGTACCTGATGGATAAATATGAACAACTCCATGTATATGTTGATGATGCACATGGTATGAGCTGGCATGGTAAAAACGGAACCGGATACGTTAACAGTAAAGTGCCGGGGCATGATAAAGTAATGCACATGACAACTATGGGTAAAGGCTTTGGTGTAACGGGTGGTTTGGCTGTTTTTCCTAATGAAGAACTGTACAGAAAGGTGCGTATTTTTGGTGGACCGCTAATTTATTCACATCCTCTTTCACCGCCAATAATAGGTGCTGCAATAGCTTCTGCCAAAATTCATTTATCCGAAGATATTTACAGGATACAAAAAGAACTGCGCGAAAATATTGATTATTGCAGCCAGTTGTTATCGAAAACCGATCTCATAATTATGTCCGATCCGCTCACTCCTATTGGGTTTGTGGGTATGGGTCAACCCAAAGTTGGCTATAATATGGTTAAACGCCTGCTGAACGATGGTTTCTTTGTTAATCTCGCCTTGTTCCCTGCCGTTTCCCTTAGAAATACGGGAGTTCGTTTTTCAGTTAACCGCCATGTAGAAAAGGTTGAAATCAAGCAGTTTGTTGATGCTTTGGTATACCATTATCCAAAGGCTTTGGAAGAAGAAGGTAAAACCATTGACGATGTTCGTAAAGTATTTAAAACAGAAAAAGAAAAAGTAATCTCTCAGAATTTTGCTCCGGTTGTAAAAAATTCAATTGATAATTTTATTATCCAGGAAGCACGAAGCATTAAAGAAATTGATAAACAGGAGTGGGATCGGTTACTGGGTGAAAATGGAAATTTCGACTGGGAAGGACTTTTATCTTTAGAGGATGTATTTAGCAATAATCCAAAACCGGAAGAAAACTGGGATTTTTATTATTTTATTATCCGCGATAAAGATAAACAGCCTGTATTGGCCACATTTTTTTCGGCAGGTATTTTAAAAGACGATATGTTGGCATTGGAATCAGTATCTGTGCAGATTGAGGAAAAACGTGAAAGTGAGCCATACTATCTAACTTCTAAAACATTAACAATGGGCTCGGTGCTTAGCGAAGGACATCATTATTATATTAATCGCAGTCATCCTAAGTGGGAACAAGCATTTACCTTACTCATAGAAAAGGTTATAAACATTCAGGAATCAATAAATGCCAACACATTGTTACTAAGAGATTTTGATAAGGAAGATATTCAATTGGAGAAATTATTTATTAAAGAAGGATTAGCCGTTATTGATATGCCGAACTCAAATATTATTGATAATATGGTTTGGAATACAAAGGAATGTCTTTTAGAGTCGATGTCTCATCGTAATAAAAAGAATCTCAGAACAGAAGTATTTAGACATGAACACGCTTTCGAAATAGAATATAAAAAAGAATTAACAGATGAAGAAGCAGAATATTATTATAATTTATACATAAATGTAGAGCATAGAAACAGGGGGGTGAATATGTTTGATTATCCAAAAGATATAGTAAAGAAATTATCAAAGCATCCTAACTGGGAATTTATAATTCTGAAACTAAAACCCGAATTTGATCCCCGGCCTGAAAGAAAAGCTGTTGCTGTAGTATGGGCATACATTACTGACACTCATATATCACCTATGATAGCGGGGTTAGATTATAATTTTAATAGTGAGTTCAAGGTTTATAAACAGGTTATATACCAGGTTTTAAAACGGGCCAGGATGCTGAATTTATCAAAAGCATACTTAGGTTTATCGGCTGATATTGACAAACATAAATTTGGTGCAATAGCACATGCCAGGGTGGCTTATATACAAGCAAAAGATAATTACAATATGGAGGTAATTGAGTCAATGGCGGCTAATGCATAATCAGGAATTAAATCCGTTTGTCAATCTGGTAAAAGTTTCGGTTAGGAGAATTGCGGGAAATTAATTCTCCAAGGAATCCGGCAAGGAATAATTGAGTACCAATAATCATTGCTACAAGCGCCAGATAAAACAATGGTTTATCTGTTACATCACGTGTAGGAAGCGCATTGTAAGACTTATATACTTTTTCTACAATCAGGTATAAGGATACAGCACCTCCAAAAAAAAATGAGATAGTTCCTAAAAAACCGAATATATGCATTGGCCGTTTTCCGAATTTAGAAACAAAAGTAATAGACATTAAATCTAAAAAACCATAGATAAACCGGCTAAGTCCAAACTTGGTGATACCATATTTGCGTTCCCGGTGCTGCACCACTTTTTCTTCAATTTTTGTAAAACCAGCCCATTTGGCAATAACGGGGATATAGCGGTGCATTTCACCGTATACTTCAATATTTTTTACAACTTCTTTCTTGTAGGCTTTCAAGCCACAGTTAAAATCATGTAAATTATTTATTCCGCTGGCTTTACGTGTAGCCCAGTTAAATAACTTAGTTGGAATGGTTTTGCTGAGAGGATCATAACGTTTCTTTTTCCAGCCTGATACCAGGTCAAAACCATCTACCGTAATCATTTTGTACAGTTCAGGTATTTCATCCGGAGAGTCCTGCAGGTCGGCATCCATGGTAATTATCACATCTCCTGTAGCTGCTTCAAAAGCTACATTTAATGCGGCCGATTTTCCATAATTTCTGCGGAATTTTATCCCTTTAATCCATTGATTTCTGGCTGACAGGCTTTCAATCACTTTCCAGGAATTGTCGGTGCTTCCATCATCTATAAAGATGATTTCATAAGTGAAATTGTTTGCTTTCATTACCTGTTCTATCCAACCGGTTAGTTCAGGCAATGACTCATCTTCATTTAATAAAGGAATAACAACTGAAATGTTCATTTGCAGCAAATATAAGAAAAAAGCAATTTTATAACACCTTTATACTAATTGTATGTTGAGTTCCTGTTTTTTTACTAATGAATGAACTTGTAACATCAAATATTTTTCTTACTTTTGTGTCGGGGTAAGTCTTATACGACCAGCTCCCTAAAACCCTCCAGATACGGAAGTAAGCAAAGGTAATAGGTTGAGCGGTGCGATATGAGTAGCTTACCCCTTCTTTTTTATTCAGTAATTTTATTCACAATACAAAAAATAAATTTATGAAATTTTTTATTGACACAGCAAACCTTGCTCAGATTAAAGAGGCACAAGACCTTGGTGTACTTGATGGTGTTACTACCAACCCTTCATTAATGGCTAAAGAAGGTATAAAAGGGGAAAAAAATATTTTAAAACACTATGTTGATATTTGCAAGATAGTAGATGGTGATGTAAGTGCTGAAGTAATTGCTACTGATTATGCGGGTATTATAAAAGAAGGGGAAAGGCTTGCCAAATTACACAAGCAAATTGTAGTAAAAGTGCCTATGATAAAAGATGGTATTAAGGCTATTAAATATTTTTCCAAAAAAGGTATCCGTACCAATTGTACACTTGTATTTTCTGCCGGTCAGGCACTTTTAGCTGCCAAAGCAGGTGCTACTTATGTTTCTCCGTTTGTAGGTCGTTTGGACGATGTTTCAACAGATGGCTTGCAATTGATTGAAGACATACGTGTTATTTATGATAATTACGGGTATGAAACCCGGATATTAGCTGCTTCTATCCGTCACCCGATGCATATTATTGAGTGCGCAACTATAGGTGCAGATGTGGTTACATGTCCATTAAATGCAATAACCGCCTTGTTAAAACATCCTTTAACTGATACAGGCCTGGCACAATTTTTAGCAGACGCAAAGAAATAACAGAATTGCCACCCACAGTCTTCCCTTCGACTTTGCTCAGGGTAAACTAGCTCTGA
>JAHEXZ010000146.1 GCA_023251835.1 Bacteroidota bacterium
CATCAATCTTATTGCTGGCAGGTTGTTCTCCAACAGAGCCTACTTCCTCTTCAAATTGATTAGGGCATATTAATCATATTTTTTGGAATAGCCACCAACCATTTTTCAGTACATTACCAATAATCAAAATTCAAATTTATAGCCAATACCTTTAATGGTTTTAATAAAGTTTTCCCCTATCTTCTCACGTAATTTACGAACATGAACATCAATAGTCCGGTCACCAACAACCACATCATCGCCCCATACCTTTTCCAATATTACTTCGCGGGTAAATACCTTACCTGGTTTAGAAGTAAGCAGAGTAAGAAGTTCAAATTCTTTTTTGGGTAAATTTATTTCTTGATTATCTTTTGTAACTAAATAACGTTCCTGATCAATTTTGATCCCGCCCAGGTTCAGCTTTTCACTTTTATCAACTTCAGCAATTTTACATCTTCTTAATAAAGCAGCTATGCGACTGATTAATACACGTGGTTTAATAGGTTTATTAATATAATCATCAGCCCCTACATCAAAACCCGCTATCTGCGAATAATCTTCATTACGTGCTGTTAAAAAAGCTATCATTATATTTTTCAACTCAGGAATTGAACGTATCTCCCTGCATGTTTCAATGCCATCCGTATCCGGCATCATTACATCCAAAATAATAAGGTCGGGAATTACATTCTGAGCCAGTGTTATTGCCTCTTTTCCATTCATAGCAGTGTACACTGTATATCCCTCTTTTTTCAGGTTATAACTGAGAAATTCTAATATATCCTGCTCATCATCTACCAACAATATTTTCGGTTCCTTATTCATAATACTCATTTTATAAAGCTTCAACAATCTTCTCCAACTTAATTCCTCTCGACCCTTTTATTAATACAGTTGCGCCTTTTACAGGATGTTGTTTTAAATAGTCTAACGCTTCACCACTTGTAGAAAAAGATATAGCATTAATTAATTTACCCGACTTCATAAAAAAAGGGCCAACCAATATTACTTTTTCTATTTTATTTTTTTGCAGAAGCTGAACGATAGTATCATGCTCTTTTTCACTATCAACGCCCAATTCAAGCATGTCGCCTAAAATTACCATTTTATTGGGCTGATTCATATTTGTAAAGTTTTCAATAGCAGCATTCATGCTGGAAGGATTTGCATTGTAAGCATCCAGCAAGAGCAAATTGTCAGGTGTTTTCATCACCTGCGAACGATTATTGGATGGCACATAACTCTCCAATCCATGCTCTATTTGTTTTTCAGAAACTCTGAAATAATGGCCAATACAGGCTGCCGCAAGAATATTTTCAAAGTTATAATTACCAATCAGCTGAGTAGTAATAATTGGTTTTTCTTCCAGCTGCTGAGTATCTTCTTTTGCTTTAAATCTTAACTTTACAAAGGGATTGCCTTCAATAAAAACACCGGTAAAATCAACATCGGGAGAAGTGCCAAATGTTATTTTATTCATTCCTTCCGAAAGTTTTTGAAGTAAGGCATTTTCAGCATTTACAAAAAGTATTCCTCCCATTTTGTGAATGAAGTGATAGAGTTCACTTTTTGCCTTTATTACTCCTTCGTATCCACCAAAACCATCAAGGTGTGCTTTCCCTATATTTGTAATCATTCCAAAATCAGGTTCGGCAATGGAGCAAAGCAATGCAATTTCTCCCTGGTGATTAGCTCCCATTTCAATAATTGCCATTTCATGCTCTTTTGTAATATTTAATAGGGTAAGGGGTACACCTATATGATTATTCAGATTACCTTTTGTTGCAAGCACCTCATATTTCTGGCTTAATACAGCGTTCAACAATTCCTTGGAAGTGGTTTTCCCGTTTGTTCCCGTAATGGCTATAACCGGTATCGAAAGTTGTTTACGGTGATAATTTGCCAACGCCTGTAGTGTTGATAATACGTCATTAACCACAAAGTAACGATCGTCCTTTTTGTACCCGGGCTCATCAATTACAGCTAATGAACATCCCGCTGCCAAAGCCTGTTCAGCAAATTTATTCGCATTAAAATTTTCCCCTTTCAACGCAAAAAAAATAGCCCCCTGTTTTATGTCGCGTGTATCAGTACATATAACAGAATGTTTCAGGAAATAGTTATACAACTCTTCAATTCTGTTTTTGTTCACTAAATCACTTTCGCGGATGGCCATTGGTAAATAAATCTATTGTTTTAATTCTTGTGGGATAATACAAACAGGAATAGGAACCATTTTATGTTGGTTTGCTTTATTCATTCGGGCATAAATATCTAACACTATCCGTTGGCGATCGGTAAGTTTGGTAAAATCGCCAGGATTGTCCAAAAACTTCATTGCCCATTCAAGTTCATTGTAGGTTGCGCCTATCTGGTCTTCATCGCTTCTGCCATCAGCAAACAAACCATCAGTTGGTTTAGCCGTAATAATTGATGTTGCCACCCCTAACTCCTTAGCTAATGTGTATACTTCTGATTTCATCAAATCGGCAATCGGACTCAAATCTACTCCACCATCGCCATATTTAGTAAAAAAACCTACACCAAAATCTTCTACTTTATTGCCAGTACCGGCAACCAGCATTTTTTTATTGCATGCAAAAGCATAGAGCGTAGTCATTCGTATACGGGCACGTGTATTGGCCATTGTGAGCCAGTCCTGTATTTCATCGGGTAATATGCGGCTAAGACTTTTAAAAGTTTCTGTAAGCTCAACTTCGTATGAACGTACATTACTAAAGTTTTTTTTCAGCCATTCAATATGTTCATGGCCTCTGTCGTATTCTGCCTTCTGTTGATGTATAGGCATATTCAGGCAAATAACAGGTTTACCCGTTTTGGCACATAAGGTTGATGTAAGCGCAGAGTCAATACCGCCTGATATACCTATCACAAAGCCATAAGTTCCGCTTTGCTCGCTATAATGCGATAACCAACGCACAATATGATCTATTACTTCTTTATTTTTCATGACCATAAAAAAATCCCGATTTTCTGAAAAGGAAACCGGGATTAAATTTACTAATATTTATTTTTAGAATAGCACACCTACAGTTAAAACTACAGCATTTGATTTAACTTCCTGAGGCATTTTTGTTTGAATATATGCTCCGGTATTTGTTGAAGAATAAGTAACATCATTTGCACGTCTGCCTAAATAATCTGAATCATTTTTAACCACATTTGTGAATCCCAGGTTGTAATTTACGCCAAACAAAAGAGAGGTGGTTCCTGCGAGATTCATTTCGGCTCCTAACCCAAAATTAAGTGACGCTGTAAAAAAGCTAACATCCCTTGTAATATCGAGTTTTGACTTGCTGTCTTTTGCGCCCAAAGTGTTGGTATTATCATCAATTACCTGTAATTCATCTTTAGCTATGGCTTTCCACCTGATGGAATTATTTACACCAACATGCCCGGAATAAGTAAAAGTCCCGATTTCTTTTGTTTTCATTTTCAAAAGAAGCGGAATGGTAACATACGTTATTCTATAATCACGTTCATTTAATTGAAAATGAATATCAGAAGCCAAAGCAGAACTATACTTCACAATTTTATCATCCAATGTATTGTAATAATAACTTACTGTATTGGAACCTGCACTGCCCGGGCCGCCATTATTGTATTTTATCTTGCCACCATTTATATCTATTTGTGCTCCGGTTTGAATACATACTACTTTAGTTAACCTGAATTCTGTAATCAATCCACCACCAAACCCCACGTTTAACCCATTCGATGCTAAAATTTTTCCATCCGGATCAAACCAATTTACGGATGGTGATACTTTCAAGCCAAAACGAAAGTTTTTAAATTCATTCAGCCCATCCTGTGCATACATGAATGTAGATGCAACAGCCATTGCAGCAATTGTAGTAATCCTCTTCATATTTTTTATAATTTTGTCCAAAGAAACCTTTGGAGTTCTATGTAATTAATCAAAACATTATCAACACAATATTAATATATTTTTTATTTAGTTTCCTTTTTGTATGAAAAAATTCCCAATATATATATTGATAATTGTTTTATGGGGTATTTCTTCCTGCGGAAATAATCATTTAGACATAAATGTTTCCGATGTTAAAATACCAGAAATTAATATTGACAGGCTTGAACAGGATGTTTTTACCATGGATACCGCACATATACAGGTTGAAACAGAAAAATTACAGAAAAAATACGGAAGTTTTTACTCTGTTTTTATCAGAAATATTGTTAATAATGGTGGAATACGAGACTCCTCTTATGTCTTTCGTATCAGGCAATTTATATATGACAAGGATATGCGGCATGCTTATAACGAGTGTCAGAAAGCCTATCCTTCAATAGGTTTTTTAAATGAAGAGTTAACAGACTTATATAAACATTTTAAATATTATTTCCCCAACAGACATTTACCGAGGCCTGTTACAATGATGTCTGGGTTTAACTATTCGGTGGTAAATATTGACAGCACTCTTGCCATAGGATTAGAAATGTATTTAGGGAAAAATAGTATTTTTTATGAAATGTTAGCGCTTCCCAATTACAAAACAGCCTTTATGAATAAAGAAAATATACTACCCGATGCTGCCCGTGCCTGGATGTTTACGGAGTTTCCTTACAACATGGATAAAAATGATTTTTTAAGTGAAATAATCTATATGGGAAAAATCATGTATCTGACAGATGCTTTGCTGCCAGAGATTCATGATAGTTTGAAAATACAATACACCCGTCAGCAGCTCAATTATTGCACACAAAACGAATTTAATGTATGGAGTTACTTTGCTGCTAAAAAATTATTGTATACCACAGATCATGCAGAAATAATGAAATATACAAGTGAAGGTCCTTTTACCGGTGCATTTAGCAAAGAAGCACCGCCACGTATAGCTTATTGGACAGGTTGGCAGATTGTAAGGCAGTATATGAAAAATAATCCCGATATAACGCCAGAAAAGCTTATGAAAGAAGATGATGCACAAAAAATACTGGCTAAAGCGAAGTATAAACCCTCGAAGTAGTTAGCAGGGAGTTGGGAGTAAAATCATTACTTCTCAATCATCCTTGGCACTTTAAAATAATCCGAGTCATGTTTAGGCGCATTTTTTAATGCTTCCTGCTGGGTGATTTCCTGTTTCACTTCATCTTCACGCATTACATTCACTTCATCACTCATGTATATCAAAGGTTCGATGTTTGAAGTATCCAGTTCATTCAGCTTGTCAACAAAAGCAAGCATATTATTCATATCCTTCATGATTTGCTCTTTGGCTTCATTTCCAAACTCTAAACGGGCAAGGTGAGCAATGGAATCAACGGTTTCAGTATTTATTTTCATTAGTTTATAACTACTTATTGTTATATTGGTTTAAATCGTTTAAAATAATATCACGCACCTGGTTTCGCAAAGATACTAAATCATTTTCTGTCATACCAGCAGTGGAAACAGGCTTGTGTACAATAACATGTGAAATTCCAGGTCTGCCATGCACCTTAAAAAAGCCCCCATTCTGTAACAGTTTCCAGTTGTTTAAATGGGTAATAGGAACTATTGGTACCTGTTTTTCGATAGCAAGCCTGAATGCACCGTTTTTAAAGTTGAGAAGTTTGCCTGAGCTTGATATAGCACCTTCAGGGAAAAGAAACATACTATGTCCTTTATCAAGCTCCTGGCTGGCACGCATAAATGCCCTGTGTGAGCCTGTATTGCTTTTCCTGTCAACCAGAATATTCATCTCTCTGAAAAAAATACGAAACAATGGAGCTTTGTCTATTTCCTGTTTTCCCATAGAAACAAAATATCGTGGTACTACAATATAGTTGATAACTATATCAAGGTAAGAAGCATGGTTAGCACAGTAAACAGCTTTTTCAGGCAACTCACTAATTGATATGTTGCGCTTTACCTTTACAATTATACCCGGGATAAGAAGTATCCACCATGCCCAGAATCGTTTTAATGTGAATGCTTTTGGAAACCATTCACGTTTTGAAAGTAAAATGTAAAATAGAGGATACATTACAAGCAGCCCGATACCAAAATTGAACACGAATAACGTTTTCCATAATGTACGTGGTATGATAAGCAAATAGCGCATTGCTTAACAAAAGTACAAATTTATAAGTTATACGGAATCTTACTGAGTTTGCGATAGCAAAGGCGGTTGGATATAACCCCTCTCCATACGCCTATGCTGAAGCTATAGCGTAAGCGTAACGAGAGGGGTAGGGGATAGGGGGGTATTAAAACGGCAAATCATCACCTTCTGTTGCAGTAAAAGTTTCAGGAATATTTTCTACTTTGTTAGATGAAGAGTTGTTATTATTGGCAGAGCTTTCAATTCTCCATGCTTCAAGAGTATTAAAATATCTTACTTCCCCTTGTGGGCTGGTCCATTCACGTCCGCGTAAATTAAAATGAACTTTAATTTCAGCACCAACATTGTATTGATCGATAAGATTGCATTTATCCTGGGTTAATTGAAATGATATATGCTGCGGGTATTGTGATGAATTATCAGTTATTACAAATTCTCTTTTTTTGAATTTTTCCGAAACCTGCTGCGTTTCATTTTTTACTTTTAAGATTCCTGTGATGTCCATTTTTACTAATTGTTTAATTGTTTATGTTGATTTGTTTATTTTTAACTCTAAAGTTATTTAGTAGCTGGTATTACGCAAAATTTATATCTAATTCAGAATATCTCTATATTTCCACCTGTCATTTCGAACGCAGTGAGAAATCTTGTCAATCAATTGCAAAGATTTCTCTTCCTGCTTTCAGCAGGATTCGA
>JAHEXZ010000099.1:0-14914 GCA_023251835.1 Bacteroidota bacterium
TAAGAGGATGGTATTCTATGGGAACATTTTCACCGTATATTTCTCTGTATTTTACCATATTTTGTTTAATGGTTTCTTCATCTTCACAGTGTGCCGCTACAAGCATTTTACATTTTTCAAAAAGCGTTTCTAACGTTTCCCGCTTATCTACCAGCATATTACCGGTTGAAGACCCCATAAACACTTTTATTCCACAAACGTTTTTAGGATTGGCACTCAGAACTTCTTCTATATTATCATTGGAAGCTCCCATAAAAAAAGAATAATTGGCAAGAGAAACTTCAGCTGCGCGTTTGTATTTATCTTCCAGCAGTTCCTGAGTGAATACATTAGGAACGGTGTTGGGCATTTCCATATAAGAAGTTACACCACCTGCAACTGCTGCTTTTGATTCACTATATATGTCACCTTTATGTGTCAGGCCAGGTTCCCTGAAATGAACCTGGTCATCGATGCAGCCAGGAAATAAATATTTTCCTGTTGCATCAATCACATTATCTGCATCAATATTAATAGCTGACGTAAAAATTTTGGAAATCCGGTTGTTCTCAATCAAAACAGTTGCCTCAAAAACTTTTCCTTCATTAACAACTGTTGCATTTTTTATTAGTGTAGTTGACATTGAATTTAAACGGGTAATTAAATAAGTATGAGAAGAAGGGTTGAAATTTAAGTTATATAATGAAAATATTTAGTCATATATACTTCGGTTGAATGAGTTTGCAAAACTTACAAACTCATTCAACCGAATTATAACCATCTTATTTAATTTTCATAAAACGCATTTGTAAAACTCCCCAAAATGCCTCTTTAAAGATACCTTTACTCATCTTTGATACACCTACAGTACGATCAGTGAAAGTAATCGGCACTTCTGCTATCTTAAATCCGAGCTTATATGCAATATATTTCATTTCTATTTGAAAGGCATATCCTATGAATTTTATTTCATCGAAATTAATACGTTCCAGAACCTTGCGTTTGTAACACTTAAACCCGGCAGTTGTATCATGGATGGGGATCCATAGTATTAAACGCACATATACAGAAGCAAAATACGACATTAAAATACGACCTCTGGGCCAGTTTTCAATTTTTCCTCCTTTTACATACCGTGAACCGATAGCCAGGTCTGCCCCATTTTTGCAGGCATCAAGCAATCGGATTAAATCATCAGGATTATGTGAAAAATCACAATCCATTTCAAAAATGGTTGTATAATGGCGTTTTAATGCCCAATTGAAGCCATGTATATAAGCAGTACCTAATCCTAATTTTCCAATCCGTTCTTCAATAAACAGTTTGCCGGGAAATTCATGCATCAACTCTTTGACAATGACGGCTGTGCCATCAGGTGAGCCATCATCAACAATCAATAAATGAAAAGGGTGTGGCAATGAAAACACTTTGCGAACCATGCGCTCAATATTTTCTTTCTCATTATAAGTTGGTATGATAACTAAACTATCCGACATAGTATCTATTTTCATTAACGAAGATAGCGGAATTTCAAGTAAATAATATAATTTTTAACTGATTTTTAATTCCTTTGACAAGGATTATATAGGTGTATTTTTATTTATTTCAATTGTGAATGTTTTAGGAAAAACTGTTTACACTATTGAAAAGAAAAGCTACCCCAGCGGAGAACATACTATTCCTGTTACTATCAATACCATTCCTGCGGGGATGTATTATATTAGCATCTCAGATGGAATTATCAGTATTAATAAAGCCCTGGTAATAACAACAAATTAGTTGTAAACATGGGGAATATAACAGAGTTACTGAGCACCTGCCTTAATATCTTCAACAACTGATGGGTCAAGCAATGTAGAAGTATCGCCAAGGTTAGAAAAATCATTTTCGGCTATTTTTCGTAATATTCGTCTCATGATTTTTCCGCTTCGTGTTTTTGGAAGCCCTTTCACAATCTGAATTTTGTCAGGCTTTGCAATAGCGCCCATGTATTTAGTAACCGTTTGAATAATTTCCCGTTTCAGGCTATCAACATCTTTACGTTCATTTTCACAAATAACAAAAGCGTAGATACCCCAGCCTTTAATATCATGCGGAAAGCCAACCACCGCACTTTCAACAATATCAGGATGTTCATTTATGGCATTTTCAACCTCAGCAGTGCCCAACAAATGCCCGGAAACTTTTATGACATCATCCACACGTCCGGTTATTCTATAATATCCATCTTCATCACGTTTGCAACCATCACCTGTAAAATAATACCCTTTGTATGTAGCAAAATAGGCCTCCTTGCAACGTTCATGATTACCATAAGTAGTACGGATCATCCCTGGCCATGGGAACTTATAACATAACCGTCCTTCCACATTATTTCCTGAAAGCTCTGCACCTTTTTCATCCAATAATGCAGGCTGAATGCCGGGTAAAGGAAATGTTGCAAATCCCGGTTTTGTTTCAGTAATACCTGCCAGCGGTGATATCATGATAGCCGCTGTTTCTGTTTGCCAGTATGTATCTACTATCGGGCAATTTTTTTTACCTATATTTTCATTATACCAGTGCCATGCTTCTTCATTGATAGGTTCTCCAACAGTTCCCAATACTTTCAATGAATTTAATTTGTAGGGTTTAACATATTGTAATCCCATTGCTTCTAATGAACGTATAGCCGTTGGCGCAGTGTAAAAAATATTCACCTTATGTTTATCTATCACCTGCCAGAATCTTCCGGCATCAGGGAAAGTAGGTATCCCTTCAAACATAAGTGTTGTAGCGCCAGCCAGAAGAGGCCCATAAACCAGATAAGAATGTCCGGTAATCCAGCCTACATCTGCTGTACACCAATATATATCACCATCTTTATACTGAAAAACATTGCGGAATGTATAGTCAACAGAAACCATATATCCTGCAGTAGAGTGCACTACTCCCTTAGGTTTACCGGTAGATCCGGAAGTGTAAAGAATAAATAAAGGATCTTCCGAATCCATCACCTCTGGTTTACAGTCTGAAGAAACAAACTGAATTTCATCGTGCCACCAAACATCACGATCTTTCTTCATTACTATATCTGAATGAATATGCTTAAATACTATTGTTCTTTTTACTGACGGACATGTTTCTAAAGCCTCATCAACAATGGCTTTCAACTGGATATCTTTTGTTCCTCTAAAAACACCATCAGCAGTTATAACAATAGCACAGTCAGCATCCTGAATTCTATCAGCAAGAGACTTAAATGAAAAACCACCAAAAACTACAGAATGAATAGCACCAATTCTTGCACATGCCAGAACAGCAATAGCCAATTCCGGAATCATTGGCATGTATATACATATCCGATCCCCTTTTTTTGCGCCATTACGTTTTAAAACATTTGCAAAACGACATACTTCCGCATGAAGCTCTTTATAGGTAATTTTTCTTGTTTCCGCATCAGGATGATTGGGCTCCCATACTATAGCTACCTGGTCGCCTTTTTGTATCAAATGCCGGTCAAGACAATTTTCGGTTATATTTAATTTACCACCAATAAACCATTTTACATTGGGTTCATCAAAGTTCCAATCCAGGACACTATCCCACTTCTTGTACCACATAAACTCTTCAGCCTGCTCTGACCAGAAAGCCTCAGGTGTTTCTATACTCCGTTTATATTCCTGTTGATACTGTTCAAATGAAGTAATCTGTTTCATGATACACTATTTAGTTAATCTGATTTAATTTAAAGGGTCATTCAAATTTAATAAAAGAATCTTTTTTAAAAACAAAATCTTCCAAATTTTAAACCGTTCAAAATAAAAACTAAAGTGTGCCGTTGAATGATATAAAACCATGCGCTTATGAAAACCACAACTGTCCTCAAAAATTCCATTCTTTCTCTGTGTATTTATAATAGTGTTGTAGCCCAGGAAAGTAACAACATGCACAAAAAGTATATTGAAATTGGCTTTAACAGCGGAATTTATAATGGTTCATATACTGGAGGAGTACAAGGCGCACTGGGTACATTTTTTACTTCTTTTGGCAAAAGAAGTGCATTGGACTTCAGAGCCAAGGAAAACTATACAGTTTCACCCGAAAGGCAAGCCGGTGCTATTACAATAACTTACAGAATATTTCTAACCAAAGGATATTACTTAGGAGGTGGATTTGCTCATAATCATGAAATGGGATTTAAAAACTATTTAGAGGATCCCATACGTGCAACATTGGGTAATAGTAAGTATATAGTTCATCGCAGTGGAATAGCAATAGAAACCGGATATGATTTTAAATCGTTTATTAAGAAAGGTAACTTTGGAATATATCCTGTAACAAACTTATCTATGTCGTATTTATTAATGGATAAAGAACCCAATCCGTTTATAACATTGAGTGTTGGATTTAAGTTCGGATTCAAAAGAGTACAATATAACTAAGAGGGGTATTATTGGAATTACTGTAACGGAGGAAGAATTCCTAAACTCATTTTCTTTTTTGCTTTTGCATCGTAGAGGAATTGGGTCAGTTCTTTAGTAAAACTATCCAACTCAGACATATTTGTTTTTATATGGGTTAAAATTTCGCCTAACTCCCCTTTATTTTCACCTCTATAATCTTCTTTTGCCTCCATCAGCTGAATAAGGCCCAAACAGGTGCATAATGGCGCTCTAACCCGATGAGAAGTAAGATGCAACATTTCTTCCAGCTCTTTCACATACAATAGAAGCTGTTGCTGAGCTTCTCTCTTTGCTTTCTCATGCTTTTCAATTCTATTTTTAATAGTGGCGATAAGCGTATCCGAGTCAAATGGTTTACAAACATAATCGTCTGCCCCAAGACTAAGCCCATAACGTTTATCAGCCACCTCTGTTTTTGCCGTTAGAAAGATAAAAGGGATACCTGCAGTATGGTAGTTCTTGTTAAGAGCCAGAAAAACTCCAAAGCCATCCAACTCTGGCATCATTATATCACAAAGGATGAGGTCTGGTGTTTCCTGAACAACCATTTCAACACCAATTTTTCCATTTACTGCGGTTAAAACCTTAAACCCGGCTATTTCCAACAACTCCTTAGTATTCTCCCGGATATCAGCATTATCCTCTATAAGTAAAATTGTTTTCATAAGCAACAAAGAAAAATCCAGTCAATACGATTTATGCACAATTAGCTGCAAAACACCGACAAAAATAAACAAAAAAAATTGAAATAAAAATTTATTCCTTTTCAAACCGGTATTTTTATACGAAAAAAACGCAATAGTTTTCCGATTCAAAGAACTGCAATAAAGAAAACAGCGAAAATTATTTCTGCTCTATAAGGTAATAAACACAGGTTGTAAAAAAGTTTCTTAATATGGGTATTGAACTAATTAAGCCCAGCTGCCCTCTTACCTTAATGTTAAACTTATACTTGTATATGGGATTGAATAAAAACAGTTCTCTTTTGATGATGTTAAATCCTTGTTTTTTTGTAACTCTTTCAAAACGTTCTATAGAAATACCGGTTTCTTTTATTTCAAGCAAGGCATTGATTATATTTTCACGTTCACCAAAAGCCTTTAATATCAATTTGTACAAAGGTGCCGGCAGCAGATGATAATAAGGAAGTAAAGAAGCAAATTTATTGCTGCATATTTGTTGATGCCCCCCAAAAGGCATCTGCCAGGGAGGAAAGCTATAAAATATTTTCCCACCGGGGTTTAAAAAATTTCCTATTATGCTCATAAACCTGTCCTGGTCATGAATATGTTCAATCACATCTTTTAAAATTATAAGGTCAAACTTGTGGCCAATATCTTTTTCAATATCTATATCATAAATATTTTTTGAAAGAAATTTAATTTTATTGCTTTTATATTCTTCCGCCATCATAAGTATGGCATTCTTTACCCTGTTTTCATCCAGTTCAATTCCTGTACAAAGATGATTTCTCTCTGTAAAAGCTTTTAATACACCTGCTTCAGCACATCCTATTTCCAGTACTTTCAGTTGAATATTTAGATTAATATGGGATTCTATAAAAGGAATTATATATTCAGCCGATGTTCGGTACTGGTAGTTAAAATATGTCTGTAAATCTTTGTGAAATTCAAACATGTTATCCGGTTTTTATCTATATTTATGTATTACAAAAAATAAAAGTAAAAAAATAATTTAATTTAATACCTATAATACGTTACTATAGCATGTCAAAGAATTATTTAGACGAATTAAATTCTGTACAACGTCAGGCAGTTGAATGTTCTGAAGGGCCGGTAATGATTATTGCCGGAGCGGGTTCAGGAAAAACACGTGTACTTACTTATCGTATTGCATATCTTATAAAAAAAGGTGTTGACCCTTTTAATATACTTGCTCTGACCTTTACCAATAAAGCAGCTCGTGAAATGAAGGAACGTATTGCAAGAGTAGTAGGTGTAAGCGAATCAAAAAATATCTGGATGGGCACTTTTCACTCTGTATTTGCACGTATTTTACGCAGTGAAGCAGGTAAACTGGGTTATCCAGGCAATTTCACCATTTATGATACAGACGATGCTAAAAGTTTGATAAAAACCATTTTAAAAGAGCAGGGCCTTGATGATAAAATATACAAACCCGGCATTGTATTATCACGTATGTCTGCTGCAAAAAACAATTTAATATCAGCACAGGCTTACATCAATAACAAACAGTTGGAGGAAGAGGATCGTATGGCTGCAAAGCCTAAAATGGGGCTTATCTATCAGCTTTATAGCAAACGTTGTTTTAAAGCCGGTGCTATGGATTTTGATGATCTGCTTTTTAATACCAATATTTTATTGCGTGACTATCCCGCAGCTCTTCATAAGTACCAGCATAAATTCAAATACATAATGGTAGATGAGTACCAGGATACCAATTTTTCACAATATGTTATTATAAAACAATTGGCTGCTGCTTTTCGCAATATATGTGTTGTTGGTGATGACGCACAAAGCATTTACGCTTTCCGAGGTGCCAACATTCAGAATATTCTCAATTTCGAAAAAGATTATCCTGAACTGAGCATTTTCAAGCTGGAACAAAATTACCGTTCTACCAAAAATATTGTAGGTGCTGCTAATACGGTGATTTCAAAAAATAAAGAACAACTTAAAAAAAATATTTTTACAGATAATGCTGAAGGAGAGCTTATCAAGGTTGCAAAAACCGAATCGGATAATATGGAAGGAAATTTTGTTGCCAGCTCCATTTTTGAAACTAAAATGAATGAGCAGGCACATAATCGCGACTTTGCTATACTTTACCGCACCAATGCCCAGTCGCGTGCCATAGAAGAAGCGCTACGCAGACAAAATATCCCTTACCGTATTTTTGGTGGCCTTTCGTTTTACCAGCGTAAAGAGGTAAAGGATTTACTTGCCTATTATCGTCTTACTATCAACAATAATGACGAAGAATCACTGAAACGCATCATTAATTACCCAGCACGTGGTATAGGAGATACTACTGTGGATCGAATTATTGTGGCTTCAAATGATCATAACATCAGCCTTTGGAAAGTAATTGAAAACATACATGAGTTTGACATTGGAATGAATGCCGGAGCAAAAGCCAAAGTGGAAGAGTTTATGATGATGGTAAAAAGTTTTTCGGCTATGCTTAGAACGCACAATGCTTATGATTTAGGACAATATATAGCTGTACATTCAGGGATATTGCGGGATTTGTATGCCGACAAAACTCCCGAAGGTGTTGCACGGCATGAAAATATACAGGAACTTTTGAATGGATTAAAGGAATTTACAGAAGATCCAAATCTGGAATTCAATGATATAGGTGCTGAACTTACTGATACGATTGAAAGTTTTGAAGACCCTGCGGAAACTGAAAGAACTGAAGGTATATTAAATGATAAAACCGTAACCTCGCTCTTTGGCACGGGATCGCTTTTTTCAGAGACAGAACAAGATATTGATACCGACTCTACAAGCTCTGCAAGCCCCACATTAGATATGTTTATGCAGGATATTGCATTGATGACGGATGCAGATAAAAAAGCAGAAACAGAAGAAGAAAAAAACCGGGTTTCATTAATGACTGTTCATGCTGCCAAAGGACTTGAATTTCCTTATGTTTATATTGTAGGGCTCGAAGAAAATTTATTTCCATCACAGCTATCATTATCTGACAGAGCAGATCTTGAAGAAGAGCGCAGATTATTTTATGTTGCAATTACCCGTGCAGAAAAACGCGTTACCCTCTCCTACTCTATTACACGTTATCGGTGGGGAAATCTGACCTATTGCGAACCAAGCCGTTTTATTGAAGAAGTAGATACACAATATCTGGATATACCTGTAGAAAAAAACAACCGTATGTTTGGAAATAGTGACATCCAGTCTTCTCGTCAAAAGTTGATTACCAATAAGCCTAAAGAGACTTTTATACAGCGGCCTGTAATGGGTAAAAAACTGGTGAAAGCAAGCACTGCCTCCAAAAACACTTCAGATTTTGATACGGAAAGTTTACGCGATCTTCAGGTTGGTATGCAGGTAGAACATGATCGTTTTGGGACAGGTAAAGTAATTTCAATGGATGGTAATTTTCCTAACAACAAAGCAACTGTATTTTTTGAAGGAATAGGACAAAAACAATTATTGATAAAATTTGCAAAATTGAGAATAATGGGATAAAGGCCTCACCCCTCCCTATACATAGACTATTCTACAAGTAATTGCTTTTCATAAGAATTATCTTCGTTGTCAATCTGAAGTAAATAGATACCAGAAGATAACCCACCTGTTTCAATTATTATTTTTGGTGAAGTATAACTACCTTGCTTTACAATTTGTCCAACACTATTTCTTAATACAACATTATACTTAGCACTGCTTCCTGGAATTGCAATCACAACCTCCAGTTTTGCCGGGTTAGGAAATATATTTATTCCATAGTTCTTAACTTCATGTTCTAATGTTGAAACCATACATTCATATACTGGAACATTGCATCCGGTTTGTGTAGAACTAATATTCTGACAAGTATCATTACATGCAGTATATGCATCAACACAATTGTAACAGCCATAATAAATTGAACAAATATCATTGCATGAGTTAATTGTTTGTCCGCTTATAAAATCGCTCCTCCAGGAAGTAAGTAATTTTTCTTTGATTGTTCCAGCTTCACCTCCCAGAAAATTTGTATCGCTCCAGGGGCTTTCGCCTGAATAGCCTGTATAATATATACCTAAATCCGTAATAAGCGGAGCTGTTACTTCACCAGCATTTATAATCCGTATATTCTTAACTGATGATGTATCATTACAATCAGGATTACAAAAACTGTCATTACATATTGGAATTGTGAGGTAATTTCCATGCTTATCCGGAGAAACAAAGATTGTATCTTTTCCATTCGGAAATTCATTGCTACGATAAGGATATGTTTCCACTGACTGGCAAAGCGTACCAGCATGTGCTATTGTTTGAATGGTAATTCCCTGCCAATGGTTTAAAGTTGTATCATATCTCCACATTAAATCATCGCTGCTATATGTATATTTCAGTAATATCGAAAAACTTTCCACATCAGCAATATGCCCATTCAACCCACAATCACGACCATACAAGACTGTTCCATAAATCACAACACGATTGTCATACCAGGTTAATCCTGCATATAAACATTTCTCATTAACTAAGGGAGATGGTATAGCCTGAATTGATGAAACGTTAGAACCGGAAATATACTGCTGAAAAAGTGGAAATATTCTACATACAACTAAATTAGTATCTGTCATACCAGATGTTCCGGTGGAAAGCCCGGAACAATCATCATCATTATATTGTATGAATGTAGGAACAAAATGTTGAAGCAATATATTTTCTAAAGTATCAGAAAGTCCATCCTGGTCATTATCGGTAAAATAAGGAAGAGTTACGGAATGGCTTCCTCCGCAATGATCTATTACCTCAGTTGTTTGAGCAATGGCAGCACCTCGGATACACCAATAAATTGATAAGAAAAAAAGTATTTTCGCTAAAAATGTTTTATTACTAAACATCCTACTAATACGAATAACTGTAATATAATTCAAGTTGCTGGTTAAAGTTATTTAAAAAAGGGTTTAGCCAAAGGTAAAATATATATATATCCGAACCCGATAGCTATCGGATATAAACTAAGTTCTATGAACTTTTACCCATCACTCAAACTTCTTAAAAGGATTAACATAAGGAAATACCACCATAAATTTTATAATTATCCGGGTAAACTGGTAAACAAACCATCGCTTTAGTTTTGCTGTCCAATGATTGTTCAGGTGCCCCGGAAAAACCTCTTCACAGCCATTTTTAATTACTGAATGTAAATGCTGTTTGAATTCTCTGACAAATTTTTCGTCAGGTATATCTATGTTCAGCTCTATACTTCCGTATGCACTCAGGTTATTCAGGTTAAAAGAGCCAATTGTTGCCCAGTCTTCATCAACCAGAGCAATCTTACCATGCAAAACTGATTTCTTCCATTCATAGATTTTAATTTTATTACGAAAAAGAAAATCATAGAGCCACATGGTAGCAGTTTGAAATGCAGGTACATCTGAAACTCCCGCCAATATAAGATTTACTTCCACACCCCGCCTTGAGGCAGCAGCCAAGGCTTTTCGTAATCTTGTTCCTGGTAAAAAATAACTTCCGGTTATATAAATACTTTTATGCGCATTTCGTATTGCACGTATATAGCTTCTGCTGATTTGATTTTTCCCTTGTAAACGGTCGTTTTGTTTTATTTTTACAAAAAGAGCTTCCTCAGCACTATTAATATTCCGATCTTCTTTTTTAAAAAAACGTTTTGCCTTTAATCTTTTTAAATGGTTTCTTATCGTATATATGTTGCGGCACAATAAATCCAATTCAGTACAAACACTACCTTCTATAAGAACAGCATAATCTAACCATGGTGGCTCCGTTGTTGAGCCACAATATTTGTCGGCAATGTTAATTCCACCAATGAGGGCAATGCTTTTATCGGCTACTACTATTTTATGATGCATCCTTCGTCCCAGATAAATACTTTGTGTGGAAAAAAAAGGAGAAAAAAAGCGTATATCAATATCCGATGCTTTTAACTCACGCATAAATCTGGTGGATAAAGATTTGGAGCCAAATCCATCCAGCAATATTGCTATTGAAACGCCTCTTGAAGCTGCTTCCTTTAATGCTATAGAAATTCGTTTGCCTGTATGGTCTTCATCAAAAATATAAGTTTGCAGATGAAGCGTATGCTTTGCTGAATGAATGATTTTTTCCAATGTATCAAAATAATCATTGCCACTATGTACCAGACGTACATTAGAAGCGGGATAGTATTCTTTTACCCTTAAATAATTTCTTTTGAATAAACGGGAACGCATTACCTGGTTGATAATAAAATCGAAAAACAAAAACAGTGTAAAAATAAGCCATATAATACAATGTTAAACGAAAAATAGCCTATTTTAAGTGTTACAGTGATAAATGCGAAACTAAATTATCCGGCTCCATAAAATACAAAAACGGCTCTAAAGACATATAGAGTCGTTTTTGTATTTCGGATATTATTTTTTCTTAATTAATTACCAATTTCCCGGCCTTTATAATATGATTGCTATTCATAAATTGGTAAAAATAAATCCCTGCCTGTAAATCTTTTCTTTCAATTGTTATGTTGTAAGAATGGATATTCGTGATATTCAGAACATTTTTACCGGTAACATCAAACACCTTGATTGCTGCATTGTCCAGAACCATATTTTCACTGATATGAACATTGGTAATGCTGCTAAATGGGTTGGGATAAACAATTACTTCACTGCCACTATTATCCATAGAAGAAGCAATGTCGGTACACATATCTACGGTAATATTATCAGTTGCAGAAGCTGAACAGCCATTGTTATCGGTATATTGATAAGTAATAGCAAATGTTCCAATGCCTGCCGACACGGCTGTGAAAATACTGTTGTTGCTTACACCCACACCTGAGTAATTTCCATTTGAAGGGCTGCCACCGCTAATTACAAATGGAGGGGTACTCAGACAGATTGTACCTGGTGATGTCATTGCAACTGTTGGCAATGAATTTACACTAACATTTAATGTATCTGGCAATGTTGTTCCGCAGCCATTTGAAGCAGTTACTGTTATCATTCCACCAGTTGCACCTGCTGTTGTTGTAATACTATTGGTTGTAGACGAGCCTGCCCATCCGTTAGGAATTGTCCAGTTATAATAAGAGATATTCGTGTCAGACAGTACCGAATATTGCTGGTTTGTTCCTTCACATACTGACGTTGCTCCGGGAATCAAGGTTGGAATTGCGGGAGGTGTATTTACAACAATGTATCCCAATTTATTTTTTGTGGAGGAACCAAAGGTATTGGTTGCCACTAATATTACATCATAAGTGCCCGGTGTATTATATACTACCACAGGATTTTGTGCTGTTGATGATGAAGGATTGCCTCCCGTGAATGTCCAAGCCCACGATGCAGGTATATTTGTAGATAGGTCAGTAAATGTAACTGTTGACCCTGCACAAATAGTTGTGCTGTTTGCAGTAAAATCAGCAACAGGAGGTAAAGATGTAGAAGACTGAATTACTACCTGATAATCTTCTGTTTCTCCGTAAGTATAATTTGTACAAGGGTCTAACGGTGAATTGCTATACACACATCTCACTCTCAGGCGTGTTGTACCGGTTAATGCTCCTGTAGGTATAGTAAATCCAATAATTTGTGACTGGTAAGAAGCTGTTGAAGCAAACTCACCCAGCTTTTCTCCTGTATCACCAAAATCTCCATCCTGGTTATAATCAATCCAGGCAGCATAATTATCTGGTGTATAAGAACCACTTGTTATTGCAACAGAATATGCAGAACCTTTAATAACAGTAGTTGACATTCCGGATGTATAATTTGTATAGTTAGGCCCGGAAGATGAACCGGAAGAAGTATTATTAATAGAACCTAATACAACACCATCAATAAAATCACCATCTGTTGTACCGGTAGATGGGTTAGGAATACAATAAGTTGCCGGCATTGTATATATAAAGGTGGACGATGCAGCAGACGAACAGCCATTTGAAGTAACCACAACAGTATAATTACCAGTTGTAGTAGGAGTATACGTCTGATTAGTAGCCCCTGTTATAATGGTTCCATTTAAATACCACTGATTACCGGTTGTTGCACTTGACACCAAATTGCTGCCACTTTGAGTAATGGTTGGAGTGGAAGGTAATGGGACTACCACTATATAACCTTGTTTAATCTTTGTAGAAGAACCAAAAGAGTTGGTTGCAACCAATGTTACATCATAAGTTCCAGATGCATTATACACTACAGTGGGGTTTTGCGATGTTGATGATGAAGGACTACCACCTGTGAATGTCCAAGCCCACGATGCAGGTGTATTTGTAGATAGGTCAGTAAATGTAACTGTTGACCCTGCACAAATAGTTGTACTGTTTGCAGTAAAATCAGCAACAGGAGGTAAAGATGTAGAAGACTGAATTACTACCTGATAATCTTCTGTTTCTCCATAAGTATAATTTGTACAAGGGTCTAACGGTGAATTGTTATACACACATCTCACTCTCAGGCGTGTTGTACCGGTTAATGCTCCTGTAGGTACAGTAAATCCAATAGTTTGTGTCTGGTAAGAAGCTGTAGAAGCAAATTCACCCAGCTTTTCTCCTGTATCACCAAAATCTCCATCCTGGTTATAATCAATCCATGCAGCATAATTATCTGGTGTATAAGAACCACTTGTTATTGCAACAGAATATGCAGAACCTTTAATAACAGTAGTTGACATGCCGGATGTATAATTTGTATAGTTAGGCCCGGAAGGTGAACCGGAAAAAATATTATTAATAGAACCTAATACAACACCATCAATAAAATCACCATCTGTTGTACCGGTAGATGGGTTAGGAATACAGTATGTAGCCGGCATTGTATATATAAAGGTGGACGATGCAGCAGACGAACAGCCATTTGAAGTAACCACAACAGTATAATTACCGCTTGTAGCAGGGGTATACGTCTGATTAGTAGCCCCTGTTATAATGGTTCCATTTAAGTACCACTGATTACCAGTTGTTGCACTTGATACCAAATTACTGCCACTTTGAGTAATTGTTGGGGTAGAAGGCAATGGAACTATCGTTATAGTGAGCGTCTGTGCAGTGCTTATACCGCAAGCATTATTAGCAGTTACAGAAATAGTTCCACCTGTATTAGTTGCTGTGGCTGCAATACTGTTAGTTGCTGACGTTCCTGTCCAGCCTGTAGGTAAAGTCCAGGTATAAGATGTTGCACCTTGTACGGATGTCACACCATACGTGTTTGTACTACCCTGGCAGACGGTTGCAGAACCGGCAATGGTTCCGGGTGTTGCCGGGGTTGAATTAACAGTAACAGCCATGGTTTGTGCTGTGCTGCTGCCGCAACCATTGTTAGCAGTTACTGTTACATTACCGCTGCTTGTGTTTGCAGTTGTATTAATAGTAGTAGTCGTAGACGTTCCTGTCCAACCCGTTGGAAGTGCCCAGGTATAAGATGTTGCTCCGCTTACAGAAACGATACTATAGGTATTAGAAGAGCCGGAACAAATTAATGCTGTTCCGGAAATTGTTCCGGGAGTTGCAGGTGCGGTATTAACAACAATAGTCAATGTTTGTGAAGTGCTGCTGCCACAACTGTTATTGGCAGTTACTGTAATAGTACCACCGGTTATACCTGCTGTTGTTGTTATACTATTTGTAGCAGAGGTACCGCTCCAACCCGATGGAAGTGTCCAGGTATAAGATGTTGCACCACTCACTGTAGAAATACTATACGTATTACTTGTTCCGTTACAGATTGTTGAAGCACCTGATATGGCTCCCGGTGTTGAAGGAATTGTTTTTATTGTTACGGCTAATGTTTGTGCTGA